>JAIDDH010000088.1 GCA_029055435.1 Acetatifactor sp. | reverse complement strand
CTTCTCCGCTGCCCTGACCAGCTCCCTGGCCCTGCCCATTCTGACCATTTTGGCCGTTCTGTCCGTTCTGACCGTTTTGGCCATTTTGGCTGTTCTGACCATTCTGGCCGTTTTGTCCATTCTGACTGTTCTGGCCATTCTGACCGCTTTGACCATTTCCACTGTTCTGACCGCCCTGGCCCTGATTGGAGGCGAGCTGATTCCCTCCCGAGGGTGTTTTTCCGCTCATCTCCTGCAGTTTCTCCGCCATAGCCTGCATGGACTCCGCCGTGACTGCTGACGCAGTGGCTCCGCTCTGCAGACTCTGAGCGAGATTTGACAATTGACTGCTCATGTCTTCATATTTATAGTTCAGCTTCTCACCGGCCGCCGCCAATGCTTCCGCGGATTGCGCCTGCTGATACTCCTGCATGGAGGACTGCAGCATCTCCTGCATCTGCTGCAGGGCCGCCAGTTGCTCCGGCGTCAGCGCCTCCTGCTCCATCTGCCCTAACGCTTCCACAATCTCCTCTATCTCTTTCTCCTTCTCCCGGGCTTCCTCCCGAATCCCGTGAAGCTCCCTGGCGCGGTCTTTCACCGCGGAAGGCATAAGAATAAGACCTGTCAACACTGCCAACAAGCCCAGAAACAGAACAGACTTCTTCCAGGAAGGCCACAGCGGAATCCGGATCCTGTCACGATTCTCTGAAAGCCGTCTCATGGCATCCTGCCGCTGGAGCTCAATCAGCGCGCCTTGCTTATCCCGATGCTCATAAGCTGTGATAATCCGTTCCTCAAACCCAAACCCATCCATGACAAGAGCCGCCTGCTCCATAGTGCCGCGCCCCACATATGCGGCTGCAAACGCCGTCAGCATGGCAAGCAGAAACGCGATTCCCGTGTAGAGATTCGCATAATAGAGCGGCGTCACAAAAGCCACAATCTGAAAAAGGATTCCCGCCCCTGCGCCTACACTCAGCGCAAACACGGACTTTTTCAGAAGTCCCGCCAGATTCAGCCTCCGGCGGCAGGCCCTTATTGTCTCCAGGAACTCTCTCTGCTCCATCCTGTATTACTCCTTCTTCACTTCTTTTTTCTTTATTTGTTTTTATTTCTTTCGCGCCTTGCCGGGCTTTCGGCCGGAGGAGGAATGCATGGGATTTACCTTCCATGCTGCCGCCAGCATAAATAACAGAGACAACAGCAAAATACACGCGGCCGACACAAACATCCACGTCTTTCCGGTGGCAAGATGATAGGTCAAAAATCCTACCTCCTTCCTTGAGAACGCATATCCTGTGCCTCCCAAAAGCGAATCCCCGGTCATGATGTGCATGAAAAATTCCTCAAAAAACACGGTTGGATTAAACAGCAAAATCAGCATGGACTCCCCTGCATTACCTCTGCCCATCGCAGCTCTCAACAGGACAGGGATATAGGTCAGTATATAAATTATAAAATAAAATGCAAAGGACAGAATCACCGCCGTTATGGATCTGCGGCAGAGCGCCGAACAGAGAATCCCGATGCTCCCCGAGAGCACCGACAACAGGATGATAGTGAGCAGGAAATAAAACAGATTACTCCAGCTCAATCCCCCCACCACAAAGGCCAAAGCCATAATCGGCGTGCTGGCCGCCACAAAGAACAGGATGCGCAGCACCGCGGAGACCACCTTTCCCACCACAATAGCAAATGGAGACATACAGGTGGTCAACATGATGTCAAGCGTTTGACGCTCCCGCTCTCCCGAGATGGATGATGCCGTGAGAATAGGCACAATCAGTGCCACAATACACACCTGAGCCACCGCCAGAACAGGAAACAGATACACCAGATAACTATACACATTCCCTCCGCCGTATACATCGCCGCTCTCCGCCTGGATTATCATCATAGCCAGGAGAAACGCCAACGTCAGCACCGCCTCATAGGCAAAAAGGCCCCAGCTCAGACGCATACTGCGTGCCGCTACCTGCAGATCCTTTTTCACAATGGGATTCAATCTTATTTTCATTGTGCTCCACCTCCTGTCAACTGCATGAACAGCGATTCCAGATTTCCTTCCTCTCTGTGGAAGCCCGTCAAAATCACCTGATTCTGTATCAACTGTCCGATCAGATTACAAATTTCCTCGTCCGTTCCGCCGTGGGAGATAATCATCTCATTTTCCCGGACAGATTCCACAGTGACTCCGGCATGTTCCTTCATGATACGCACCGCTGTCTCCATCTCAGAGACAATATGGATGTGAATGCGCGTCCCGCCTGCAAGCTGATGCATGATGTCCTCGATGCGGCCGGCCGTCACCAGCTTTCCCCTGTTCATGATGCCTATGCTGTTACACATCTCGGAGAGCTCCGAGAGAATGTGGGAGCTGATGACAATAGTCTTTCCCATGGAATGCAGATTTTTCAAGAGCTCCTTCATCTCCACCCTGGCCCTGGGGTCCAGACCGGAGCTGGGCTCGTCCAGAATCAACAGCTTGGGATTGTGGAGCAGAGCTCTTGCCACGCAGAGACGCTGCTTCATACCGCGGGAGAGCGTATCCACGTAGACCTCCTTCTTATCCGAGAGATTGACCAGCTCCAACAGATCGTCCGAAAGCCTTGCAATATCCCGGGAGTACATCCCGTACATGGAGCCATATAAGTCCATATATTCCCGCACCTTCAGATTGTCATACACCCCAAAGAAATCCGGCACATAACCAATCAGGCGTTTCATCTCCTTGCTGCCCACAGCCGCCGAAGTGTTGCCGATTCTCACCGCGCCGCCGCTGGCCTTGAGCAGACCGCAGACAATTCGGATAGTGGTGGTCTTTCCCGCGCCGTTTGGCCCCACAAACCCAAACAAATCTCCCTCGGGTATGTGCAACGTCAGATGATTGACCGCCGTAAAAGACCCGTAATTTTTTGTCAAATCGTTTATATACAGCATACTGCCTCCCTATTGAATTACATAGAGACATCCATAAGACGTCTCGCTGCAAGCATCGTCTACTTTCTTATCCCAGTCTGTCGTCACACCCATAATCAACACGTCATAGCTGTTAAGCCGGGGATATATGGAGAAGATTCCCACCCCCAGGGCCGCCAAAGCATCTACATCCTCGCTGTCGCTTTTCTTCTTTTTGGCGTCATCCATAACATCATCCAGAAAATCATACAGATAGCCATACCCGGCGTTGGAACGATAGCTCTGAAGATTGTTATAAATACATTCCGCATCCTGCAGCTTGCATTCCTCTCCCGCCGGAAGGTTTTTATAGACATATAGGGTATCGTTTTCCAACACTGCAAAATAAGAGAAATCCTGATTCGTTCCATTGGTGACAGTTCCACCTATGCCCCACTGCGAAGCTCCTGAATACAACGCAGTTCCAATACTGCCTGCCTCTTTGCTCCGGGAACCGCCCGCACAGAAATAACTGTCCTCAAAGCTGGAACTGGGCTTGATTCCAAAAAAGAGCCGATCTCCCTCTCTCCTGATATGATTGTAATACTTGTCCTCATTACGGTCATAGTGATAGCTATCCGTGA
The DNA here is from genome assembly GCA_029055435.1 of Acetatifactor sp. Taxonomy (GTDB): domain Bacteria; phylum Bacillota; class Clostridia; order Lachnospirales; family Lachnospiraceae; genus Acetatifactor. The sequence goes on along the minus strand of JAIDDH010000088.1, from coordinate 36,840 downwards.
GAGGACCCACATATTCATAATCCTCTGCCAGACGCAGATTCCACTCATCATGGTTGGCGTCGTAACAATGCAGATATGTCCTGCCGCCTCTTTTGTCGGACAGATTTTCCACCGTCACGGAATACACCCTGGTACTCACCACCTCAAAACCTCTTCCTGCCAGAAAGACCAGAAAAATTCCAAAAAATGCCGTCACAGGCACCGCCACCCAGTAAAGCTCTCTCTTCTTCAGAATACGCAGGATGATATAGAGCACAGGGCCCACAAAAATCACATATAAAATCACTATAAATCTCAATGCCCCAAAATTCAAGGAACCGCTGCTATTCCCCAACACTCTGAGAATCCTGTGCATAATATATATGCTGTCGGAACTGCTGGAGGACGTAGAATGCACGCCATAACGTGAACTGGCCTGACTACACGCTTCATTTAAAATATACAGTACAAAATCTTCCTGATTAAGATAATCAACATAGACGGATGCATCCCTCTCTCCAAGCTCCGATAATCCATAGGGCAGAACACCTATGGCGCCGTATCCCACAGATGTCACCAGCGCGGAAGTGTCATAGCTCCCTTCGCTGTATTTTCCGCTCAAATCCTTGAGTTCAGCTATATGAAGCTGCGTGAAATCATAACCCACATACGTGTTGATATTGTCTGCGTTTTCTCCCGGCTTGAAAATTTTCCCGCATTCCATTTCCAGATAATCCAGACCAGCCAGCGTCTTCTCCCCATAGTTTCCGGTTCCGACAATCAGCACTCCGCCATTGTAATTCCAGAGCTCCACAGCTTTCACTTCCTCCTCCGTCAGGACAGAAGTATCATATCTGTCAATCACCAGAATGGTCAGCTCGTCCAATGTATCCTCCAGACTGTCCTGATTTAATTCCACCAGCCTTATGGGATACTCATCACCGCTAAAATAGAGCTCCCTTCCTCCCATATCCAGATAGGTGAGCGTAGAATACGCATCGCTCAGGATACCCATACCCAAGGCATCGCTCATGTCCTGCAGCAATCGGTTAAACTCTTTCTCCGCACTCTTATGAGACTTCTTGTCCAACAGGGCGACTTTCACTATTCCACGGGAAACCTCCTGCCCATTTCTGGGTACTTTGACAATAAATTGCTTGGTGCTGCCCTGAGGCAGGGATAATACCGTATCATAGGCTGTAGAACTCAGGCTATAGCTCGGTTCAATTGTCAACCTCGCGGTTCCCTCCCAATCCGCTCCATTATTCTGAACAGTCAGCCTGATATCGTAAGTATCCTGATTCTGCGGCAGCACGACTGCATCAATGACAAAATCCTGTTCTTCAGCCTGAACCTTCATTCCCGCTCCGCCAAAGCACATGCCGCCGAGAAAGATTCCCAGAACCCAGATTGCAAGAAGCCTGGTCTTTATTCCAGCCCTTATTCCACTTTTTATTCCATACTCTATTCTACTCATTATTCCGCTCTCGCTCTTTGTCCTGCTTTTACCCCTCATCTGCAATGTGTTCCTCTCTTCCAATCTCCAAAATATAACTCTACCATAACAGATATTTCCCCATTCGACAATGTTAAATGGGCAAATTAAGAAAACTTTAAGTCAATCTTCAGATTCAAAATCAGGCTAAAAATTGTGCTTGCTCTTTCAACCGTGTCAGCAGGAAGTATCGGGAGGGATTGGCGGCTGACTTCGGTTGGGTGTTTTCTAATAGTGCTGTTATTGAATCTTGCAATTTGCGGGTCGGCTCTAAGATGCATCCATGCATCGTAGAGCCTGAAATGCGCATCCGTGCGCATTTCCCCCTGGTCTGCGGCACGCACTATAAGAAAACGCACCAACCTTCGTCAATGCCCGCCAATCCCTCCCGATACTTCCTGTCTCGATAGCGGATGAATGTAGCTATCACAATATTTTAGGCTGAAATGTCACTAAGACCAGAAACAACGGCAGAATGAAAACCGGCCGATGGTCTCCCACACCGGCCGGTCGCACATCTTATTTAAGCTATTTAAACAATGTATTGAGAATTCCTCTCTTCAGCACCTGCATGCCGGTGTTGATGAGCTGTTTCTCAATCTGGTTTTTCCTTCTCTCGCTGGCCTGCTCCTTTTTCTTCTGGGCAGCAGCCTCTTCCTTCTCTTTTTTCTTCCGGGCGTCCTCCTCGGCTTTCTCCTTCTGCTTCTGCGCAGCAGCCTCTTCCTTGGCCATGCGGGCCTCGAAAGCTTTCTGATCCTTCTCAAGCTGAGCCCTCTCGGCAGCCAGTTGCTCCTGAGCGGCCTCCTGTTCCATTTGGCCAGTGAGCACCTCGTAGGCCGAAGTCCCGTCATAGGACTGATCGTACTTGCTCATACCGTCTCGCGCCATCAGTCCCCGTCGGGTCGCTTCATCCACAGGCCCCATCAGGCTCTGCGGGCAGATGATGGATGTGCGCTGTGCCATGCCGGGCACACCGTTCTCGTCCAAAAAGGAAGTCAGCGCCTCGCCCACACCCAGCTCCATAATCACATCCTCCGCCTTGAAAGCAGGATTGACACGGAAAGACTGCGCCGCAACCTTCACCGCTTTCTGCTCGGAGGGCGTGTAGGCCCGCAGCGCGTGCTGCACCCTGTTGGAAAGCTGCGCCAGCACGGGATCGGGGATATCCCCGGGGCTCTGGGTCACAAAGTAGATACCCACACCCTTGGAGCGCACCAGCTTTACCACCTGTTCAATCTTCTGCACCAACACTTTGGGCGCATCGGAAAACAGCATATGAGCCTCATCAAAGAAAAATACCAGCTTTGGTTTCTCCAGATCTCCCGCTTCGGGCAGCTTCTCAAAGAGCTCCGCCATCATCCAGAGCAGAAAACTGGCATAGAGCGTAGGATTCTGCACCAGCTTCACACAATTTAAAATATTCACCATGCCCTTGCCATACACATCAGTGCGTATCCAGTCGGATATATCCAAATCCGGCTCACCGAAAAACAGATCGCCCCCCTGAGTCTCCAGCGGAAGCAGAGCGCGCACGATACTCCCCAGAGACTGCGTGGACATATTCCCATAGGAAAGCGTGTACTCATCCCTGTGCTCCGCCACATAATTGATCGTGGTGCGCAGATCCTTTAAATCGATGAGTAATAGCCCCCGGTCGTCCGCAATCTTGAAAATAATATTCAGCACGCCCTCCTGAGTGGCTGTAAGTCCCAGGATTCTGGACAAAATATCCGGCCCTATATCGGAGATGGTAGCCCGCACAGGATGCCCGCCCTCCTGATAGATATCCCAGAAGCACACGGGGTATGCCTTATAAGAAAACTCCTCCCGAATGCCGAACTTGTCAATGCGCTTCTCCATGCTCTCGGAGGCGGTTCCGGCCTCCGCAAGCCCCGACACATCGCCCTTTACGTCACACAAAAACACGGGCACTCCCGCATCGGAGAAGGACTCTGCCATGGCCTTCATGGTGATGGTCTTACCTGTGCCGCTTGCACCCGCAATCAATCCGTGGCGATTGGCCATATTTAACTGCATATGTACGCGCTGCCCCTCGGCCAGCCCCATATAAATCTGTCCGTCTGTATACATTCTTTTTCCTCATTTCTGCGCCCGCGTGGCGCGGATTTCATTTCTAAAGCCTGATATTTCCTATTGATATTTCTTATGGTTTAAAACTATCTTTGTCTACCACAACATAGATGTCTCTGCCCATTTTTTCTTCAAAGTGTTCTTTTAACTTTAAATTACCGTCCCACTTATTTTGAGGATACGAACCATATCTGCGTTTCACATCTTCCATTCGCTCTTCAATGTCTAACACGCCCTCTGCTCCCGCCAGGGAATCACATAGCTGAATCAGTCTGTCATATTCATCCATGACAACAGTTTTCAAAGCATCTTGAATCATGTTCAGCTCTTCCTCACTCGTATCGAACTTCCCAATATACTCATCGGTTGTCTGACTATTAAAGGAATGCGTAAGACATATCTTTGCAGCCTCATCATATCCCAAAGCCATCATGTATGAATAGCCATCGGATACATGCCCCAGATGTCTTACACCAAACTTTCTCCCAATGTCGTGTAACAGTCCCAAAATATAGGCCTTATCTGAGTCCATATCACCACATTCCTGTGCAATTTTTTCTGCACAGTGAGCGACCACACGGCTGTGATTTCCCCATGGCCCCGGATTGCACCCCTCCGCTTCTGTTAATAACTTTTCTGCCTCTTCCCTTGTCGGTAACATAAACCTGTCCTCTTATCGATCGATGTCTTCTGCAAAACTAATCCGAAGCCCCGGGCATTGTTCCATAGCCTCTGTGCAGAGCGCCTTAAGTGCAGCTCCATAATCAGGCATATGGCGCAAAAGGTCTGCTATATTATAAAAAATCAATTCCTCTATTCCATTCTGACCTGTTAAAATGTCATAAAACGCATCCAGATTCCTGCCGTAAAAGGCCGGGCAGGGAAGAGCCTGCACAATTCGGTCATGAAACGCCTCTCTGGTTCTGACATTCTGCAAATCGATCTCATATCTCATACGATGTCCTCCCTGCTGGCTTTCTCTCATGTATTATCAATTATATAGGCGTTTGCGAAACTCTTGTTTTCGTAATCCGAATTGTGCAAGTTGTATACCCCATAAGCAGACCCTAGCGAACCGTTGGTACTTAGACACCGTACTTTGGTGTCTTAGGTGAGACTTAGTACTTCTTGGCGAAGCGTCCTATGACGCGAGCCTTAGAAGTACTTCTCACCTTGTACCACTACGGTGAGGTGGGAGCGAAAGCGTGTCTGCATTGGGATATACAATTTGAACAATGACACTTTGCAAAAATAAGAGTTTCGCAATTGCCTAATTGTCAATTATACATAAGCGTAAAGCTGGCATAATGGTCCTCCGTATAATAAATCAGCCCGTCGTTGGAATAGACAATGCGTTTTGCACCACGGCTGTCAGCTCCCAGCGTGTCGATGTCGCACTCCTTGTAGCTTCGGCCTTCCGCCTCCGGCAAAAGTCCCTCATAATTGCCGAATTTATCGCCTCCAATACACTTTCCCGGAGCATAGGCCTCCAGCGAACCGCCCTCCCAGCCCAGATTTCTGGCTTCCTGCTTAGTGATGAAATTGCCGGGAAGCTTTTCATAAATTTCCAGATAAAGCGCCACATCCTCACAGGTAGTATAGCTGCCGTCCTCATCCAACAGCTCTATCAGCTCCGACTCCGGCAGCAAAATGGACGGCTGCCCGGACTCGTCTTCCGGAGATACGGAGAGTATCTCCACGAATCCATCTTCCTCGGCCACGGAGGGTATCTCCACGAATCCATCTTCCTCAGTCACAGAGGGCATCTCCACGAATCCCCCTGCCTCCTGAGATGATTCCTTTGCGGCCGCTTTCTCAGCCGCCGCTGAGGCAGCCTGAGCTATGGCCTGATCTATCATTTCCTGCTGTGCTTTGTCTCCCGTCGTCACGATGCCGCAGCCCGCATATAAAACCACCGCAAGCATCGCAAACCACAGGATAAGACGCCTTCCCCGGCTCTGCAATTTCTTCATATCACTCAATCCTCTATTTCCATTAACTTACTCTCAGGCGTTGTCGTACAGATTCTGCACAAACTCCTTCACCTGCAGATTATTCTCCGGCGTGGTGTTCTCCAGTGTTGCATGTATAAACGGCTTTCTGGTCTTCATGAATTTTATGACGGAAGTATAGTCCATCTGTCCCAGACCTGCGCCCACAGACACCAGCTTATCTCCTTCCACCACAAAATCCTTCAAATGCACCATGGCAACATCCGGCCCCAGCACTTCTATCGCCTCGTCCACAATGGCCACCTGATCCTTGTAATTACAGATATCCAGAAGATTGACAGGGTCCAGGATAATCTGCAGATTGGGAGAATTGATCTCGTCCAGCACCCGCCTTGCTCTGGCGGGGTTGCACACGATATGCTTCCACACAGGCTCAATCGCCATCACCACGCCCATCTGCTCCGCATACTGTACCACAGGGCGCAGATTCTTGATAAAGGTCTGCAGCGCCTCCTCCCCATGGCATTCCGGCACATGGGTATAGCTCTCGTTGGGCGCACCGGTCTCCGTTCCCACAACGCCGCAGCCAAGCCACGACGCAAAACGGATATGCGCCATATAGCGATGGGTAATCTGCTGAAGCTTCTCAGGATTGGGATTGGCCAGATTCAGATAGCATCCCAGCACCGCAATATCCACATGGTTCTTCGCAAACACATTCTTAAGATACATGGCAAGTCCCGGCGTCAGCGCCTCATCCGTTGTGGGAAACTCGCTTATCACTTTCGCCAGCGCCAGATGCCCGCACTTGAAGCCCAACTGACTCACATCTGCAATCCGCTCCTCAAAAGGAAGCTTTTTTGTGTCATGTAATCTGATTCCTAATTGCATATCTGCACCTCCAACCCGCTAAAGCGGGCATCATTCAATATTTAGCTTCATAATTCTCAGATCATTCTTATTCCCCGTACTGCTCCAGATCATCCACACCGATAAGCTCATAGGCCTCGCCTGCCTGCCCGATGATCTTCACATTGTCCAGCGTCAGCCTGGAAACATTCCGCGCAAACAATCCTCGCTTACTGCTCTTCTCCACTCCCTCCGACATGGCGGGCACATCGCACTTGGCGTCCTCCGCATAGCTGATGGAGATATTTTTCATATAAATCTCCTCAATTTTAGCCTCGGGCAGACCGTCAAAGTAGCCTGCTGCCACATGACAGTTGGTGCAGTCCATGTTTTCAAACACCATCTTCTTGATGGCAGGGGTTCTGTCATCCACAGGATAAGGCTCCCTCGACTGGACATACTGTGTCTTACCGTCGGGATCGCAGAAATAGAATGCATTTACCACAAGGGGCGTCATCACATGATCCAAGGTCAGATTACGGAAAATGATATTGCTCAAAATCGCATCCTTGCCCCGGCCTCTGCGGGTCTTGATGCGCAGGCCTCTGTCTGTGTGACGGAAAATGCAGTCCTCCACGATCAGATTCACCACGCCGCCTGCCATCTCGCTGCCCAATGTCACAGCACCGTGGCCATTCTCCATGAGGCACTGGCGGATATGGATATTCTCGGAGGGCGTTTTATGCTTTCTACCCATATAAATCTTACCGCTCTTTACGGCGATACAGTCGTCACCCAGAGAAAATCTCACACCCAGTATCTCCACATTCTTGCAGGACTCAGGGTCAAGGCCGTCGGTGTTGGGCGAATCCGAAGGATTCTGTACCGTGAGACCGATAAAGCGCAGATTGTCGCTGAAATAAGGATGCAGCGTCCAGGAAGGGGAATTGCAGAATTTCACACCCTGCAGCGTGATATCCCTGCATCCGCTGATAAAGAACAATCTCGGCCTGAAGGCAATATTCATCACCTTGGGATTGTGCCACCAGTTTTCCTTCGAGGCATTGCCGTTGATGGTGCCTCTGCCGTAAATCACCACATCCTCCACACCCACACCGCAGATGATGCCGGAGAACATGGGCAGAGGATTCCCCTCCCAGGTGCCCAGATTGTACTCGCCAGTCTCATCATAACTCTCAATCATGGCGGGGAAAGTGGGAAACTTGGCCCGATCCGTGAAAGCCAGAAGCTCTGCTCCCTCCGCCAGCTCCAGTCTGGTATGGCTCTTCAAAAACAGGCTGGTAATCCGATAGGTGCCCGCAGGGAAATACACTCGGCTGTTTGTGGGACAGGCCATGATTGCCGCCTGGATAAAATGAGTGTCATCATGCTCTCCGTCGCCCTTCGCGCCGAACTTCTTTACATTTAATGTCACAAACTCATACTCGGTCTTAAAGCTGAGCTCTCCCAGCTTCTCACCCTTTGTGCCAGCAGCCTCGTCCTCACATGCGAACACCTCCACCAACTGCTTTGTATCGGGAATCAGATCAAATAAAGAGGTGATGGTTCTGTCCGTCACTCCATGACTCTCACCGTTTACACATACTACATAAGGTTTTTTCGTAAAATGTCTGCCGCCGTCTGCGATCTCGATGGTAGCGCTTCTGGCTGTGCTCATAATATGCTTGATTTCCATAGATTCTATCTCCTATCTGCCGCTTATGCAGCCTGCTAAACTCTCTTCTCGTATTTTTCGGCCAACAGAATATCCGACGCACAGGCCTGCAGCACCGCAGCCTTAAACAGCTCCGCATCCGCAGCATCCCTCACGGCATCCGTATCATAAAACTTAGCCAGCGTCTCGCGCACATTGGCTTTGAAAATATCCATGAGCTCTCTGTAATACTCATAAATCTCAGGGCTCATGCGCTGAATGGTATGTATCCACATGTCCGCTGCTTTGGCGGCATTGGCAAAAGTATAATCCTTCTTCAGCATACCGTCCCATGCCCGCATCTGTGCAATTAAATCAGGATACCCTTCCTTCTTGTTGCAGACAGTCTCATACGCCACATACACCGGATAGACAAGACCGGCCGCCTTCCACACATCCTCATCCACAGCCTTCAGATCAAAAACACCCTCCGCTGTTCTGGGCAGTGCTTTCAACTCAGACACAGCCTCCCCCGCTGCCGCTGCATCGCCGTTCTCCACAGCCTGCAGAGCCTTTTGCAGTTTTTCTTTCAGTTCCATCGCTCATACCTCATTCTTTCTATTTTAGTTTCTTCCTAATTCCGGTCAGGTGTTTGCGAAATACCAGAACCACCCAATTCACTTATATAGACATTATACCGATTTTGGGGATGACAGGCAATAGGCCACTCTTGCTTTTTTCTGAATTCATGCTATAATAGCTTTATCACATCCCCAAAACAACCGGGTGATGCGTTTGATAATACATTCGACGATACATTCAAAGAAAGAGGTGGAGGCATGTTTAACTTTTCTTGCAGATAAAACAATCAGGCAATCGTACTGTCTTACGGTACAATTGCGTTTCTCGCAAGAAAGTTAAAGAATATCCCACTCTACATTCGTTTATTGCCGTTTCTTAAAGCGGCGGCTATATTATGACGCTATGACGAGCTGCAGGAATTGACTTTCCTGCGGCTCTTATTTATTCAAAAAAATTACCTAAACTATATTGGGAGGACTTAAATTATGTCAATGATTAAAATAGAAAACCTTACTTTTTCCTATCCCACCAGCTATGACCTTATATTCGATCATGTGAGCTTTCAAATCGACACCGATTGGAAGCTGGGCTTTGTCGGACGAAACGGCAGAGGCAAGACCACCTTCCTGAATCTTCTTCTGGGAAAATACGAATACAGCGGAAAAATCATCAGTTCCGTACAATTCGATTATTTCCCTTATCCCGTGGCAGATAAAAGCCGCTTGACACTTGACATTCTACAGGAAATCTGTCCTGTGGCCGAGGATTGGGAATTCCTGCGGGAGCTGTCCTGTCTTGAGATGGATTCGGAAGTACTCTACAGACCCTTTCAGACACTGTCAAACGGCGAGCAGACAAAAGTTCTGCTGGCGGCACTTTTCCTCAACGAGGGACATTTCCTGCTGATTGATGAGCCCACAAACCACCTGGACAGCAAGGCCAGAGAATTGGTGGCAGCCTATCTGAAAAAGAAAAAGAGCTTTCTGCTGGTCTCCCACGACCGGCGCTTTCTGGACGACTGCGTGGATCATATTCTCGCGCTGAACAGAGAGACCATTGAAGTTCTAAGCGGCAATTTTTCTTCTTTTATGGCAGACTTTGAAAGGCAGCAGGAGTCCGAGGCGGCCCAGAAGGAACGTCTGCAAAAAGACATCCGCCGCCTGCAGAATGCTGCAAAACGCACCTCAGACTGGTCCGACCGGGTGGAAGCCTCCAAGACCGGCGCTGCCGACAAGGGATATGTGGGACATAAAGCCGCCAAAATGATGAAACACGCAAAGACTATAGAGGCAAGACAGAATCAGGCCATCGAACAGAAATCACAGCTTCTAAAAAATAAAGAGACTGCCGAGAGCCTCAAGCTCGCACCCCTTGCATATCGCGCTGACACTCTGGTCTCCTTCTCGGATGTTGCCATCTGTTACGACGGGAATACCGTCTGCGCCCCTGTCTCCTTCTCCGTACAGCGCGGAGACAGAGTGGCGCTGTGCGGAAAAAACGGCAGCGGCAAGAGCAGTTTATTAAAGCTCCTTGCGGGATTTCCCATAGGACACACCGGCACGATTTCCATCAGTTCCGGCCTTGTGATCTCCTATGTTCCGCAGGACACCTCACATTTAAAGGGAAATTTATCCGATTTTGCGCGGGAAAACCAGATAGATGAAAGTCTGTTCAAAGCTGTTCTGCGCAAACTGGACTTTGAACGGATTCAATTTGAAAAAGACATGGTCGACTTTTCCGGCGGCCAGAAGAAAAAAGTGCTGATAGCCAAAAGTCTATGCGAACAGGCCCATCTTTATGTGTGGGACGAACCTCTCAATTTTATTGACGTCTATTCCCGCATACAGATCGAGCATCTTATCATGGAATTTTCTCCTGCCATGATATTCGTAGAACATGACCGTTTTTTCCGGGATACGGTGGCCACAAAAATTATTCAAATCCTTTAAGCATCATCTCTTAATCATCATACCGAATTCACACGGGAGCCACAGACTACACCATCTGGCTCCCGAACAGTCCCAGATACTCCTCTGCCTTCTGTTCGGACACATGCAGCTTATTTTGCAGTCTGTTCAGGATATCGCTCTTCGAAAGACCAAATTCCAACCCCATAGCAACAATTTCTTCTGCTTTTCCTTCTGCCCTTCCTCGTGCCATTCCATCCGCCTCTCCCCGGGCTATCAAATCCCGTCTTATTTCCTCCATTGCCAGACACATATCGTATTCTCCTCCTTCCTGCTCAATTGTCTGTTGTTCCAGCCTTTCCAACAACTCTGTACTGTCCGTCATGACCGCTATGGTCACTGTCTGTTTTTGTCACATATCAAATGGAAAAAGGCAAGATCGTCCAGCAAAATTGCCATGGCAGAACTGCCACAGAAAACCTGAAATAACCTAGAATAAGAATATCTATAATTTAGAATTCTTAAATTTAAGATGGTATTATTGTAATATAGGATACATTTTCTGTCAAGTTTAAAACTATACCAATCCCCCGCAGAGACCTTTCATACACCGTCTCTGCGGGGGATATTCTCACTTTTTGGTATGATTTAGCAAGTCATATGATTTATCCACCAATTCTTTAGGGCTATATATATAATAGGCATACGCGCCCGCCTCTCCTGCTACCCAGATTTCCTTTGTTTCGGGCCAATATTGTAAAAAGCTTTGGTCTAAAAGCTGTATTTTACATTGCATTGTATCTGGGTACACAAACACAGCGCCATCCAGTCCAAATTTAGTAGATACAAGCAAAAGCCGGTTCTCCGTATCCATGGTAAGCGTTATATCCAGGTCTTTTTCGTGCAGGCGTTCATCCAGTTTCAAGGCCCCTGTCAACTCGCCTGTCTCAATATCATACTTGCGAAGATATCCGTCTGCTGTATATGTAATAATACTGTCAGACTCAGGAGTAAACACCATCTGCTGTATCTGAACCTCCTGTGCCTCAATATCTTTTATTGTTTTCATCTCATCCAGCGAGCAGACATGAATGATATTCTTTTCCGAATACGCAGCAGTCTTATTGTCATGCGAAAACGCAATTCCTGCATATTTTGACGATATAATATCCATCCCATCCTCACTTTTCAATAATTCCTGAATCGAACCATCTTCCAGATTTATCAGGGCAAGCTCCTTCTCACCGCTGTCCGTATCCTTCATCTGGACAAATATCCACTTCCCGTCATCGCTCAAATGACTTGCATAATAATCAGCAATTCTTTTGTGAACCGCCTCCTCATATTTCCATACGATTGCTGTCTCCTCCTCCGTAACCTTTTTGATCTGATCCGTCGCCACAATAAACAGTGCATTTCCGTCTTTTGTTACATATACTCCATCCTCTGCGAAAGAACCCGTAGCAGTACTAAAATCTGCATAATAAGTACTGGATTGAAGACCCTGACTCTCGCTTTTTTCCAGTTCACCGGAATACAGATCATAAAATTTAACAACCTGACCACTGCAGACGAAATAATGGCTCCACAACACTGCATGGCTGCCGTCCATCTCGAACACTCCGATCAATTCTTTGGACTCCGCGTCATAAGCATAATACTTACCATCCGCTACGCTGCGATACATATACTTACTGCCATCTGCACTGTATTGAAACCTTATAAAATAATCGTCGGAAACCGAAAACGGTATGTCCGCATGGTATTGCTGATCTAATTGCCTGGAATACAACACAATCTCGCACTCATTTCCGCTGCACACCGCATAGTGCCTGTCATCACCTCTGACAAATATGTTCTCCACATAACTGCCAACGGTCTGAACATGCCGCAATGTATCCGCAGTTCCCCTATATACCTTCCCATCCTCATAGAAGACAAAAAAACCTTCATCCATATCTTTATAATATTCTATATTACAGATCTCAGCGTTTGAAACCCGACGGTCGTAAATCTCAAAGCTTTCCAAATCTATCATCAGATAAGTGGCTCCTACACCCATGACCAGAAGCGGCTTATTCTCTCTACCGGACTTGCGCATGATCACATGATCCTTTAAGGAGCTTTGACCTGCCCCTGTATAGAGACCCGACCCGGAAACCTCTCCCTCGGGATCAACAATGCAGATATTAAAATATCCATCCCCACATACTCGGACAGCAACTCTGTCCGAATCAATAAAGCATATGCCTCCTGCCGCCTCCAGACCATATACCTTCGGAAGCTGAACTAACTGATAGTCTTCCTTCTCAGTATCCAAAAAGAGCACAAAGCTGGTACTGTGCGCCGTGCAAGTCAATAGCACCGCACATTTTCCATTATTGAAATCAACGGTTTTGTCATTGATCATAAACAGGTGCTCCAACCAATAGGCTGATGCACCACTGCCATTCCCTTCTAAATAGGATAGTTCCGAGAGAATCTCCCCCACGCTATATATCGGTGCAAACTCCTTCGTCTCAGGATTAAAAAAAGCCAGGCACTGGGTCTCCCAATCTCCGTATGTCTGCAGCAGGAGCATATCAGTATCCTCATCCCGGGCACACGCATATAATCTCGGCTGAAGCGTTGTCCCCCACTCCGGCTGCGTTGATTCTCTTACATTTATCTCCTGAAGAGTTTCGGGCGTCGCGATCATGACATGGTCATTTCCATGGAAAAAGGCCGACAACGTCAATTCCGTCAAATATTCATCGACTTTGTAATCCAGCAGAACCTCTCCCGTATCTACATCCCATACATAGACATAGCGGTTCTCATCATACGCCAGAAACAGGGAACAATCATCATTATATTCACCCCCCAGAACGGCTCCGCGCGTTGCAAATACATGATCCTGCTTCACATCGGGAGAAGTTTCATAAGCGTACAGAGCATCCGTCAGTATCGACTCTGTAGTACCGCAGATTTTTTCCGGGCTGCTGACATAATCAAAAGACTCCAAAATGGTTTTTACCGCTTCTTCCCGGTTAGCATTTTCAAGCAGAAGCGAAGCCATCCGGTTTGAGATGTCAATTGTATTTTCCTGCAACTGCTCATTCTGTTCGGAAATCACCATTGCATTTTCCTGCAGCCGTTCATTCTGCCCGGAAATCACCAAAAGCAAAATGGTCGTAATACATGCAATAACAGAGACAAGTGTCAACCCTGAAATCGAAACCGTCAAAATCTGCCGAATTTTTCTCCTCTGGTGTCTTTGATACAGATCATCATATCTGCACCCCGCCAAAGGCGCCACAATACGAAGCAGTTCTCCTCTCAACTTTTTCAGAGTCTTCTGCACGGAATCTGCCGCAATATTTGCAGCCAGCGGCTCCACCTCTTCTATTGCCTGAACAGCTCTGCCCTCAGGCGTATTGATCCATTTTGTGACAGTGCATAATTCTTTTGGAAAAACTTCCGAGGGATTACCGTCAACCAGAACTGTGATGATATTTTCGTTCGTTCCTCCATGCAGACTTTTAAAGAATGTGATTTCCTCCATACACCAGCGGGATTCTTTTGTAGCCTTACTGCACAAAACAATCAGAAATTCGCTCTGCACCAATGCTTCTCTGATGTTATCACTTAAGTTATTACTGGTTGGGAGCTCTGATTCATCCCGAAAAATACGCCAGGATTCTTTCTCTTTTCTCAAACCTCTGGGCAGGCGATAGCTCTCCAGCATTTTCTGAAGCTTAACAGCAACTTCTTTATCCAAGGGAAGATGCCGGTAACTGATAAAGGCTTTATATCTATATTGTTTCATGTCCATTTAGATTCCCTCTCACGCAAACCCCGCGCGATCCTAAGACCGCGCGGGGCTCAATCTGTATTATGATTCCTATACAATTCTAAATCCGGCTCTTGACCGCTAAACTACAGCGTCACGCCCTGCTTAAAGATAGCCATGTCATGGAAGCCTGCCGCCTCGCTGCACACCTGTCTGCCGCTTGCAGTCTCCACCACCAGGTCGAACAGTCTCTGAGTCTCGTCGTTCATATTGCTGTCCTCCACCAGTACGCCTGCGTTGAAATCAATCCAGTTGGATTTCTTATTCGCCAGTCTGGAGTTGGTGGCAATCTTCATGGTGGGCACGGGAGAAGCGAAAGGTGTTCCTCTGCCCGTGGTGAAAAGCACGATGTGTGCACCTGCCGCTGCCAAAGCAGTTGCAGCCACCAGATCGTTTCCGGGAGCGCTCAGAAGATTCAACCCGGGAGTTTTCACGGTCTCGCCGTAAGCCAGCACGCCCTTTACCAAAGCGCTGCCGGATTTCTGGGTACAGCCCAGAGATTTATCCTCCAGCGTGGAGATTCCGCCCTTCTTATTACCGGGAGAGGGATTCTCATATATGGTCTGATTATGGCTCTTAAAGTAGTTCTTGAAGTCATTGATCAAATCCACAGTCTTCTCAAAAAGCTCCTCGTTGGCGCAGCGGTTCATGAGAATGGTCTCTGCGCCGAACATCTCAGGCACTTCTGTCAGAATAGTCGTACCGCCCTTGGATATGAGCAGATCGGAGAAGCGTCCCACCAGAGGATTGGCGGTAATGCCGGAGAGGCCGTCGCTTCCGCCGCACTTCATGCCAATCACCAGCTTGCTCACACTGATAGGCTCGCGCTTGAAGGTTCCCGCATAAGCAGCCAGTTCTTTTATGATCTCAACGGAATCGCTGATCTCATCGTCATGCTCCTGTGACACCAGGAATTTTACGCGCTTCTCGTCATAATCCCCGATGTAGGGCTTTAACACGTCGATATTGCTGTTCTCACAGCCCAGACCCAGCACCAGCACACCGCCGGCGTTGGGATGATTGATCAAATCTGCCAGAATGGCTCTGGTGTGCTCCTGGTCGTCGCCCATCTGGGAACAGCCGTAAGGATGGGGGAAGGTGATGACCTCGCCCACCGTCTCCAGTCCGTCCCTGTTGGCATTCAGCCAGTCGTTTGCCTTCTTTACGATAGCGCCCGCCACATTGTTCACACAGCCCACCGTGGGAATCACCCAGATGTCATTGCGGACACCCACCTTGCCGTCGGGGCGGTTAAAGCCCATGAAGGTCACATCCTCAGTCTTCTTCTCCTCCACGGGAGTAGGATTGTAGCTGTATTCCAGCAGATCGCCCAGAGCAGTCTTCACATTGTG
This sequence comes from Acetatifactor sp., assembly GCA_029055435.1. Lineage (GTDB taxonomy): Bacteria > Bacillota > Clostridia > Lachnospirales > Lachnospiraceae > Acetatifactor. Next base: position 21,147 of record JAIDDH010000088.1, on the reverse strand, counting down.
TACATGAATCCAGTTTCCGGTCTTTATGGCCTCCTTGGCATTACCGATGCGATAGCCGTATTTGATGACCTCGCCGCCCTCAGGAATATCACAGATTGCCATCTTGTGTCCGGCAGGAATCTCCTCCAGCGCGGTGACGGATTTGCTTCCGCCCTCAATCTCCACGGTGATGGTCTCCCCCTCGGGGATAGTGTTCAGAGCCACCACCACATTGTCATTCTCATTAATTTTTAAGAAATTCTGCATAATGCCGCCCTCATACCATTTGTTTTAATATCGTCGAGATAGGTTACAACCGCATCGGTGAGTCCGGGAACCTTGTTCAGATCCTGACCGTGGAAATCCTCTCTGCCAAGATACTCGGTCACAAAGCTTCTGGTGTCCTTGCCGCTGTTGTCACGGAAGAACTCCAGCACAGGCATATCATCCTTCACGTTGTACTCCTGACCGTCCCTGTTGCCGATCAGAACGCCGTCTCTGATCTCGGTACCGGTGTAGAATGCCATCAGCGCCGCAATGGAGAAGGTCATATGTGCAGGCAACTTGCCGAATTTATCCACATAACCCAGAAGGCTGGGCAGACATCTCGCTCTCCACTTGGATACAGAATTCAGGGAGATTGCAAGCAGCGCATGATCTACATAAGGATTGTTGAAGCGGTTTACCACCTCACCCGCAAATGCCTTCAGCTCATCCTCGGGCAGCGTCAGAGTGGGAATCACCTCATCAAAAATCGTCTTATTCATAAAGTTGCGGATATCATCATCCTCCATGGACTGTCTCACGATATCATTTCCGCACAACCAGGATGCAAGCACGAAGGAGGTGTGCGCACCATTCAGGATACGAACCTTTCTCTGCTTGTAGGGATGATGGTCGTCAGTGAACACCACGGGCAGACCTGCGCCGGGAAGATCAAACTCCTTGCTGATATCCTTGTCCGACTCGATTACCCACAGAGCGAAGGGCTCACCGGTCACCATGATGTGATCCTCATAGCCCAGCTTCTCCCACTCTTCCTGCTCGGTAGCACGGGGATAACCGGTGACAATACGATCTACCAGCGTAGCGGTAAAGATGCAGGCATCCTCCACCCACTTCTTGAAGTCTGCGGACAGACCCCAGAGATCGATCAACTGCATCACACACTTCTTTAACATAATGCCGTTGTCGTCGATCAGCTCCACGGGCAGCATCACAAGACCCTTGGACACATCACCCTTGAAAGTCTCAAATCTGTGATACAAAAACTTGGTCAGCTTTCCGGGGAATGTCTTGGGAGGATTCAATTCAAATTTATCGGTGTCATCGAACACGATACCTGCCTCAGTAGTATTGGACACTACAAAACGAAGCGTGTCGATCTCGGCAAGGCTCATGTATTTCTCATATTCGTTAAAGGTATCAACCGCATCAGCCACACTGGTAACCACACGATTGATGATCTTGCCCTCGCCATCCACGTTTCCGCGCAGGGAAACCGTGTACTGACAATCCTGCTTGTGGAACATGTCCAGATTGCCGAACTCGATGGGCTTGATCAGAACGATGTCACCGTCGAAGGTTCCCTTCTCATTGGCGATGTCAATCATGTAATCCACAAACGCGCGAAGGAAATTGCCCTCGCCGAACTGAACTACCTTGATCGGTCTTTCTTTTCTGCCTGTCTTTGACTTGTTTAAGATTTCCATATATCTATATCCTCCATTCTGCGCTGCCCGCGCATCTTAAGTTTCCGGCAGCCGCCGGCTTTTCCGATTTAGTGAATTAACTATAACATATTTTCCGAATATTTTCCACTAGAATTATGCTGCGACACAAAAATATATCGGATTACCTGCTAATTCGCTTCCCGATCCACCTCTCTGTGCAGTGCCTCCTGCAAGAGTTCTAATATCCCCTCTCTGTTTTCTTCCGTACAATGGATATGAAAAGTCACATATTCTTCCGGCTGCATCTCGTAAGTGTCACCCACCCTCTCTTTACCTTCCTTGAGGATATGAAACACCGGATGTCCCACAATATCCACAATATTTGAATATGTATGAAAAAGAACCAGCTGCACGCGCTCCCTGTCCCAGACAATCCGTTCCATGTGTTCGGTCAGCTCTTTTCCCCGGCGAATCTTCGGAATCGCAATACAGATTCCATTTTCCGTCTGTTCCAGTGCCTCATCTACGTCAATCAGAATCTGCTGGTGCAGCTCTTTGTTCAACAAAGGTATGATAATAGAGTTACAGACAGAAACCGTAACGCAAATCATAGTCATCTTACGGTATATGAAAAAAACTATGCATAACACGGACATCACTACATACATCAAAAGGAACTTAAACCATGGGATAGTCCATTTTTTCCTGATCCACTCCTTATTGACAAAAACTATACGCCGCATTTCCCCATTTCCCCCTTTTTATCATTTACAACAGCTTTGTATGGATACGGCACAGAACATTCCACAATTGTCTATTCCATCATAATTGATTCATCCACACATGTCAAACCGTTCATATCTCACAGATCAACCCGCAGCAAATCAATTTTCCGCTTTTGTATCTTGAAAAAAGTGATAGCATTCGTTATAATCAAAATTAGTCTTATGGACCAAACTGGCGGTGCCAGATTACATGGATATCTTATAATAATCAAACGGAGGAATTAAGATGAAAGCATTTATGGACAAAGACTTCCTGCTCGAGACAGAGACAGCCAAAAAGCTGTTCCACGACTATGCAGAGAAAAAACCGATTCTTGACTACCACTGCCACATCAATCCCAAGGAGATCGCAGAGGATCGTCAGTTCGACAACATCACTCAGGTATGGCTGGGCGGCGATCACTACAAATGGCGCTTCATGCGCTCCTGCGGTGTTGACGAGAAGTACATAACCGGCGATGCCTCCGATTACGACAAATTCTGCAAATGGGCTGAGTGCCTCGGCAAAGCTATCGGCAATCCGCTCTTCCACTGGAGCCACCTGGAGCTGCAGAGATATTTCGGCTATACTGGTGTGCTGAACGCCAAGACCGCCGACGAAGTCTGGAATCTCTGCAATGCAAAACTCAAGGAGCCTTCCATGAGTGTGCGCAACATCATCAAGCAGAGCAATGTGACTCTCATCTGCACCACAGATGATCCCATTGATTCTCTGGAGTGGCACAAAAAGATCGCAGAAGACGACAGTTTCGATGTAATTGTCCGTCCCGCATGGAGACCTGACAAGGCCATGAACATCGAAAAGCCCGATTATCTGGACTATCTGTCCAAGCTGGCTGCCGTGTGCGGTATGGATGAGATCATCACCTTCGCAGCGCTGAAGACAGCTCTCGTGCAGCGCATGGAATTCTTCGTGTCCATGGGCTGTACCGTTTCCGACCACGCGCTGGAGTATGTGATGTACTATCCCGCAAGTGAGGAAGAGATCGAGGACATCTTCCTGAAGAGACAGAACAGAATCCCTCTCAGCAGAGAGGATGAAATGAAGTTCAAGACCGCTTTCATGCTCTTCGTGGGCAGAGAGTACCACAAGCGGGGCTGGGCTATGCAGTTGCACTATGGCTGTAAGCGCGACAACAACACTCTGATGTTCGAGAAACTGGGTCCTGACACCGGTTACGACTGCATCAACAACTACGCTCCCTCCGCTCAGATGGCAGACTTTTTGAACGCACTGATTCAGACCGACGAGCTTCCCAGAACCATCCTCTACAGCCTGAATCCCAACGACAATCAGTCCATCGGCACCATCCTCGGCTGTTTCCAGGATTCCACCGCCGTTGCAAAGATTCAGCAGGGAAGCGCATGGTGGTTCAACGATCACAAGACCGGTATGCAGGATCAGATGATTTCCCTCGCCAACCTGGGCAATCTCTCCGGCTTCGTCGGCATGCTGACCGACTCCAGAAGCTTCCTGTCCTACACCAGACATGAGTATTTCCGCAGAATCCTCTGCAATCTCATCGGCAACTGGGTAGAGAACGGAGAGTTCCCCGAGGATTACGACATTCTCGGCCAGATCGTGGAGGATATTTCCTACGACAACGCGAAGAGATACTTCCAGTTCCCGCTGAAGTAACTCAGGGATCCCTTTATTTAAAATGACATGAAGATTAAGAGGGTGCTCCAAAGTCGTTCCAAGGCTTTGAAGCACCCTCCTTTATAAGAAAGCTGAAATTTTATAAGAAAGAAAAATATGAAATCAAAAAAAATTGCAACCACATACGCCATATCAGCGGCGGCTTTATATGCAATCAATATCCCTATGTCCAAGCTGCTTTTAAATCACGCGGGCACAACCATAATGGCAGCCTTTTTGTATTTAGGCGCAGGTATCGGTCTGCTGATCTACGGTAATATCGAAAAACTGGTCAGTCCGACAAAGAAACAGAACCGTTTAACCAGGAAAGAACTGCCCTATACAATCGCTATGGTAGTGTTGGATATTATTGCTCCGATATTGCTGATGTCAGGCATTGCAAGAACAAATTCGGCTAATGTGTCACTGTTAAACAACTTTGAAATCGTGGCTACTTCCATTATTGCTCTGGTGATTTTCAAAGAAATAATCTCCCCAAGATTATGGCTTGCGATTCTCATGGTTACAATAGCCAGTGCAATACTCAGCTTTGAGGGCATCGGGGCATTTACACTTAACGAAGGATCTCTCTTCGTGCTGGGAGCGTGTATCTGCTGGGGCTTTGAAAACAACTGTACCAAAATGATAAGCAATAAGAGCTCCACCGAAATTGTCGTCATAAAGGGCTGTTTTTCCGGTTTGGGAAGCTTCATCATTGCCCTGCTGTCAGGGGAAAGCATCCCAAAAATCAAATGGATCTTTGCAATACTTGCCCTGGGCTTTGTGGCATATGGACTCAGCATCAAATTTTATATCATGGCACAGCAGCATCTGGGCGCGGCAAAGACCAGCGCTTACTATTCCATCGCGCCATTCCTCGGGGCCGCGTTCAGCATGGCATTGCTGAGAGAAAGACCCACAATACAATTTTATGTAGCAATGCTGATCATGATAGCCGGTACGATCATCATAACAAAGGAAACCCTCCGTTAATCCTCTGATGCAAGAACCTTTTTGATGGCGGCCATGAGCTCCTCGTAGGTCTCAAATGCAGGCAGCTCGGGATAATCCGCCTTGATCTTCTCCGTGCTGCGGAACAGAAATCCCGCCTTGCTGGCCTGAATCATGCCCAGATCATTATAGCTGTCTCCACTGGCAATGGTATCGTAGCCGATGGACTGCAAAGCTTTCACCGTAGTCAGCTTAGACTGTTCGATACGCATCTTAAATCCGGTGATCTCACCGTCCGGCGCAACCTCCAGAGAATTGCAGAAGATAGTTGGCCAGCCCAGCTTCTCCATGAGAGGCGTCGCAAACTGGGTGAAGGTGTCGCTGATGATGATGACCTGACACACAGAACGCAGCTCGTCCAAAAATTCCTTTGCTCCGGGCATGGGATCAATCTTCGCGATCGTCTCCTGAATCTCCTTTAAGCCCAGGCCATGTTCTTTCAGCACTCCAATGCGCCAGCGCATCAGTTTGTCATAATCGGGCTCGTCACGGGTTGTTCTCTTCAGCTCGGGAATGCCGCTGGCCTCCGCGAAGGCAATCCAAATCTCGGGCACCAATACACCCTCAAGGTCCAAACAGGTAATATACATAATTCTATCTCCTTCTTGCTTTATTGCTCTATCAGTATAAAGCATTTTGCCTTCCGTGTAAAGTCAAATACTGCCGGGCAAATCAAAATAAAAGCCTCCCCTTTATTATCAAAATGTCAGCGATTGAAGAACATCTCATACATATGACCAAACGGGTCAATATAGACAAAATGGATTCCGGAGCATTGTCCCGTCACCCTTAATATGTCTATATTGACCCGTTCTCTGTGTATAGAAAAGGTGTCTTGCAATTGTCCCTTTTCTATAGGGATTAAGAAAAGAGAAGTTGTATTGTGTTTATTATAGAATAATTTTTTATCTGTTTCTAATGATTTTCTGCTCATTTTTTTAAATTTTACTGTTTTTTTGCGTTATTTGATGACAGGTTCAAAAGAATTATGCTATGATGGACAGGACACAGAAAACACCGCATCAAAAAGACTGGAGGCGTCATGATTACTGCCAAATCCAAAAGCTGCCTGAGAGATATCAAAAAAGTCATCATCACCAGGGGAAGGCGAGGCGACTTCTGTCCCCCTCAGCCCGACCACTTCCACAACTTTTACGAGATTTTTTATCTGCTCTCGGGGCAGTGCCACTATCTGTTGAATGACAGTGTCTATCGGCTGACAAAGGGAGATTTTGTCTTCATCGCACCGGGAGAACTGCATCACTCTCTGTATAAAGAAGGCGAAAGCTGTGAAATTTGCCTGATTACTTTCAAAAAAGAGCATCTGCTCTTAAACAGCGGAATCATGCAGCAATCCCTCATGGGAAGCGTTCCCGCGCTCTATCAGGATGCTTTTGACGAACTGCTGGCCCGCATGCTCTCCGAGCACGCGCATATCGACGAATATTCCGATGACTTTATGAGTACCTATCTCCAGGAGGTGCTCCTGACCCTCATGCGTCATTCCGTGCTGGCCGAACAGGACCCTAATCTGCTCAACACCAGAGATGCGGATATTTTGCTGGCCACCAAGTATATCTACAAAAACTTCCAGCAACATCTGACACTGGAGGAAGTATCCGCCGTGGCCTCCTTAAGCCCTACCTATTTCAGCAAGAAATTCAAGCAGACCACCGGAATGGGCTTCAAGGAATACCTGAATTATGTCCGTCTGAAATACGCCCGGACAGCGCTTCTGACCACGGACAGCTCCATCACTGCCATCGCCCTGGAATACGGCTTTAACGACAGCAATTACTTCAAAGACTTGTTCAAAAAAGTATATGGAAAATCCCCCAGGGAATTCAGAAAGAATCCCGACTGAGGGATATTCGTCACAATCATGGTAACAATTCAGTTTGTCAGTATTCGCAGACCTGCTCCTCGCCATTCATCACGCGGAGCGCTCCCTGCGCCAGAGCCAAAAGCTCATCTTCACCGGGGTACACGGTAAATGGCGCGATCCACTCGGCGCTCTCCCGCAGTGACGCAACCACATCCGCGCCGTAGGCGATGCCTCCGGTGACAATGATCTGATCCACCTCTCCCTTCAGCACACAGGCCATGGAACCGATGTCCTTTGCCACCTGATGCAGAAATGCCGCCTTCGCCAGCTTCGCATCCTCATTGCCCTCATTTGCCATCCGGGTCACTTCCCGCATATCATTGGTGCCAAGATAAGCGTTAAATCCGCCCTTGCCCACCAGCTTTCCATAGACTTCCTTCTCGGTATATTTGCCGGAGAAGCACATTTTCACCAGCGCGCCGTTTGGAACCGCCCCCGCCCTCTCGGGAGAGAAAGCACCGTCGCCGTCCAGCGCGTTAAACACATCCACAACCTTGCCATCAATATGAGCGCCCACGGACACACCGCCGCCCATATGTACCACGATCAGTCTCAGGGACTCATAGGGCTTGCCGATTTCTTTTGCATAGCGCTTTGCCACTGCCTTCTGATTCAGGGCGTGGAAAATGCTGACACGGGGAAGCTCGGGCACGCCGGAGAGTCTGGACACCGGCATCAGCTCATCCACCACCACCGGATCCACAATATAGGAAGGTACACCGATGGAATCACCGATCTCCCTGGCCAGAATACCGCCCAGATTCGAGGCATGCTGTCCCTGCACGCCCACCTTCAGATCCTCCAGAAGCGCATCCGTCACCGTATAGGTTCCGCCGGGTATGGGCTTTAACATACCGCCGCGTCCCACCACCACATTCAGGGATTTCAGATCAAAATCCCTGGACTCCAAAAGGTCCATGATGATTTTCTTGCGGAAATCCTTCTGGTCTACTATAGCTGCAAAGCCGGATATCTCCTCTGTGGAATGCCTTAAGGTCTCCTCAAACAAAAGCGTCTCGTCCTCAAACACACCGATTTTGGTGGAGGTAGAGCCGGGATTGATAATCAAACTCTTGATAGACATGTTTTATTCCTCCTGATTTTTCTTCATCTCTTCCGCCACCACTGCGGCCAGAATAATGGAATTTACCTTAGTCTCAAAGCTGTCGGAGCGGCTGGTGAGAATCACGGGCACCTTGGTTCCCGTGAGAATGCAGCCATTCTGCACATCCACCAGATGCACAATGGTCTTGTACACCAGATTCCCCGCGTGAATATCAGGGAACAGCAGGATGTCTGCATCTCCCTGAATCTTTCTGTCGGTGGCTCCTTTGTGCTTCGCCGCCTCTGCATCAATGGCGATATCCATGGACAGCGGTCCGTCCACGATGCAGCCTGTAAGCTCACCCTCCTCACACATGCGGGTCAGCTCCGCCGCCTCCACCGTGACAGGCATCTTGGGATTCACTGTCTCCACCGCCGCAAGGGGAGCAACCTTGGGCGTCTCCACACCACAGGCTCTGCACACCGGCAGCGTATTTTTGATGATATTCACCTTATCCTCCAGCGTGGGATAGGTCATGAAAGCCACATCCGTCAAGAACAATAGTCTGTCCACACCGGGGATGTCAAACACACACACATGGGACAGAGGCCCGCCCGTACGCAGTCCTACCTCTTTGTCCAGCACACTCTTCAGGAAATTCTTGCTGTCGATGAGTCCCTTCATATACATGTCTACCTTACCCTCATGGGCAAGCTTTACCGCCGTCAGGGAAGCCTGAATCATATCCGGCTCGTCGATGATCTCATAACCCATCAGATCCATGCCCATGGACGCTGCAATCTCGCGAATCTTCGCCTCGTCGCCCACTAACACAGCCTCTGCGATACCGCGCTCCTTCGCCGCCTTCACCGCCTCCAGCACTGCATCGTCCTGAGCCACGGACACGGCGATTTTTTTCATACCACACTTCTGAACCTTCTCCGCAATCGCATCAAATTTCTGTCCCATCTTCTCTTCCTCTCCTTTTGCCGCTGTATTATTCCAGTAAACTGGTGTCCGGCATCACTGTCATCAAATCGTTAAAATAATAACACATACACATTTAAAAATCAAGGTATGAGCGCCTTTATTTCCTCCAGATCAGGCACACATGCCCAGAGGCAGTCCGAGAGCGCTCCGTCCGGCTCCGTCTGGTCCGGCACCATGATCACCCGACAGCCCGCCCTGTGGGCCGACAGGATACCGTTTGGAGAATCCTCCACCGCCACACAGACCTCGGGCCTTACGCCCAGCTCCTCACAGGCGTAGAGATAAATATCCGGTGCAGGCTTCCCCTGCCGCACCTGAACAGCGCTGACTACCCTGTCAAAATAAGGAGCCAGCCCGGTCTGCGCCAGATACCTGTCCGCCCGCTCCCTGTCCGTGGCGGTGACCACGGCAGCGGTGATGCCCCTCTCCCGTAAAAAGGCGAGAAGCGCCTCCGCGCCGGGCTTTACCTTGATCCCGTCGCGCACAAGCGCTTCCTCCATCAGCTCTTTTCTCTTTTCGCGCACCGCAAAATAATCCAGCTCCTCGCCGAACCACTCCCTCAGTCTCGCCGGGGCAAAGGGCCTCCCCAGGCTGCGCATGGACAGAGCCTGCTCATCCGTCATCTGATAACCAAACTCCGCCAGTGCCCGGGGCCAGAAAATCCGATAATAGCCCTCCGTGTCAATCAAAGTACCATCCATATCAAACAAAACTGCCTCTATCTGCTCCATTCCCACCGGTCTCTTCCTCTCCCGCCACCACAAGTATCACTGTCAGCATAGCATGATTTTCCCGGTTTGTCACCCGAAAACCGCAGGGTTCTTCCATGCCGCGGACTCAATCACTGGTTGAGTTGCTCTGCTATATCATTAAAAAAATTGATTGTGATAATGATTCTTTTATGATACTCTGAAATAAAAAGGACTCAGGAGGACTGCCGATGGGAAAATATAATCATTTTGAAACTGAGCAGGATGAGAAAAGCTTCAACGCCAGAATCTGGTGGGTGCTTTGGATTGTCGCCTTGGTGGTACTCGTCTACACTGCCTATCATCATATACGCTCATTTGATCTGGTACACAATGGGAACTGCATTGAGGCCGAGTACTTTGTCTACAATGGTCAGGAAATAGCCCGCTACTATGACGAGAACAACCGCTACTACTCCTACAATTTGAGCGGACTTGACTCTGTCCACGAAGAAGACAGCATCAAACTCTACTACAAAGATAATCTGCAGCTGGCAGAACCCCGCAGAAACCCGAAAATATGGATTTTTTCCTATCTGGGATTCGGCGTAGCCTTCTGCTTCTGCTCATACAAATTAATAAAAATTTATCGACAAAAATAGATTGCCAAAACCTCTCATTTGAAGTAGACTAATAACTATGAATTCATACATTATTGTTTACTTATGAGTGGAGGAAAAAACATGTTTGAAACACTTCGGAAAAGTTCTTTTAAATCTTCCCTGATTCTGTCTGTCATTCTGCTGATTGGCGGCGGTGCTCTGGCGCTTTTTAACGCGGGCAGCGCCTTTTTTGCTGTCACGGGCTATGTGGATTTCACAACGCTGGCTCCGGATGAGATCAAGAGTCAGTTGGTGGAAGTAGAACTGTGGGAAAACTTCGGCTGCTTCATGGAATCCGGCAGTAAAAACACTTCGACCAACAAAGTCACCATCTCGGATTACTACTATATTATATATACCGGAGCTATGGGTGATGCGGACACAGAGTACAAGTATATGGCCATCAAGGTGCCCGCAAGCTACGGTTCCAAGATGGATATCATGGCGGAGAGCACCTGGAACGGTCTGGTCTCCAATCCCCTCACCTTCTCCGGCAAGATCCGCAAGCTGGACGACAAGGAATACAAATATTATTTAAATTTCTGGAAAGAAGCCGGACTTACCAATGCAGAAATTGAGGAGATGACCCTTCCCTATTATATCGATGTACCTGAGAGTAAACTCGGTCAAAACATTTTGTACATACTGCTCTTTCTGGGCGGAGCCGTGTTGATCATATGGGGCGTCCTCCGCATCATCAAGGGTTCAAAGGGAGGCTATTTGAAGGCGCTGCGCCATGACATTGAGCTTTCGGGCTACCCGGAGACTTATGTGGAATCCGATTTTAACACGGCCGCATTCTACGCCAAAAAGGGACAGATACGAATCGGCCGGCTCTTTACTTACTATGATGTGAACGCCACGCAGCCCCGGGCCATCCCCAACAAGAAAATTATGTGGGCCTATCAGAGCACTACCACTCACCGCACCAACGGCATCAAGACAGGCACCACCTACAGTGTGGTGATTTTTGCCGACGGCTACAAAACTGCTTTTAATATCGCGGTTGCCAGCCAAAACGCTGCACAGGAGATACTCCAGCGACTCAATGCCTCCTGTCCCTGGGTCATTGTGGGCTACTCTGATGATTTGAACGCCCTGTTCCACAAAAACCGCACACAGTTTCTGGACCTTCGCTACAATACGGTAGAACACGAGGCGGCAGACCCTGCAGCTACGGATTTTTAATGGGAAATTTAACATAACAACATCAGGTATTTGTTTACAAATATCTTTTGTAGTGATATGCTGTAAGTAACTCAGATAAACATTCAATGACACATACCAGGAGGAGGAAGTAATGTCAAAGAAACTGAACCAGTATCGAATTAAAGACCGTCTGGTGCGATCCTTTTTCTTCGCATCGGGCATACCTGCCGCAGTATCAGTAGTGGTGCTGATCACACTCATCACAGTAGCACTGATTTATGCAAATACACTGCGGGACTATGGTTTTGCACAGGGAGACGTGGGCAAGACCATTGCCTATTTAACAGAATCCAGATCGGCCATGCGGGGATGTATCGGATATGACGATCCTGATGCCATCCAACTTATGAGAGCTACTCACGATTCAGATAAGGAAAAATTTTTCCAGAGCTTTGCCGAGATGGAGAGCGCAATGGTATCACAGGCAAATAAAGACTTGTACAAGAAAATCTCCGAGGATTTGGTAGACTACTGGGCTCTGGAAGGCGAAATTCTGGAATTGGGTGCCACCTCGGATCCAATTGCCTCCAAACAGGCTCAGGACAAAGCCATGACAGAGCTGATGCCGATTTACAACCAAATCAATAGTGATCTATACACCATCATGGACATAAAAGTAGACCGCGGCGACAGCATTTCGGATACAATGCTGATCGTATGTGTCCTGCTGGTGGTAGGAATTATCGTAGCAATCATTCTCTCCATCGTATTCTCCATCCGTCTGGGCCGTAATATTGCAGTAGGCATCTCCACACCGCTGCTTCAGCTGGGAGAGAGACTGGAAGGTTTCTCCAAGGGCGATTTATTCACTCCCTTCCCCACGGTGGATACGGAGGACGAGGTTGCCGATATGATTGCATCGGCCAACGACATGAAGGAATCTCTGGACTTTATTATTTCCGATCTGGAATATGTATTGGGAGAGATGGCAAACTCCAATTACACAGTCCGCTCAAAGGACAGCTCCAGATATGTAGGCGACTTTAAGCAACTGTTTGAGTCCTCCAAGAAATTGAGAGACTGCATGGTAGATACCATGCACTTCATTGAAGAGTCCTCCATACAGGTGACGGCAGGTTCCGGCAATCTGGCCGAGACCGCAATGAGCCTTGCAGAGGGCGCCACCGAACAGGCCGGCGCAGTGGAAGAGCTTCAGGCGAAGATCACAACGATTACCGCCGCTGCAGAAAAAGCTGCGGCATCTGCGGAGGAGGCTTATCATCAGTCTCAGAAATATGCGGATGTGGCGAACGACAGCAACGCGGATATGAAGGCAATGGTGGACGCCATGGCACATATCAACGAAACCTCTCAGAAGATTGGAAATATCATCGGGGAAATCGAGAACATTGCAGAACAGACCAATCTGCTCTCACTGAACGCTTCTATCGAAGCTGCAAGAGCCGGCGAGGCCGGACGTGGTTTCTCTGTGGTTGCAGACGAGATCAGACAGCTTGCTGAACAGAGCAGCAAGTCTGCCGTAGATACCAGAACTATGATTGAAGAGGCCCTGTTGGAAATCGACAATGGCAATAAAGCGGCAGATCGCGCGGTAGCCTCTATTGAACAGGTAGTAGACGGAATCCGGAAAGTTGCATCCTCCTCCAAGGAGTTGAGCGTCCTCTCCTCTAATCAGGCGGCAACCATGAGAGAGGCCGAGCAGGGAGTCAATCAGATTTCCGATGTCATTCAGACCAACGCGGCAGTTGCTCAGGAATCCTCCGCAACCAGCCAGCAGTTATCAGCTCAGGCCGCTTCGCTGGACGCTCTGATCGCGAAGTTTGAACTGCCCAAATAAGCTGTGATGTTTTTTATCACAAGTGATGTCTTTTCATCATATGTGATGTTTTCATCGTTTCCTTTTACATATGGAGACAATCCGGGCCAGTTTCGGCCGAAGCGGACGCAGCCAGAGCCAAAGCCCTGACGCGGCGCGATACAACAAATTATTCACAGAGAAATACCGGCCCTTTCGGACGATGCCTACCAGAATCCCTTTAATCTGGTCTCTCCGCAAAGGGCCTTCTATTTGGTGTTCATTATCTCCCACCAGATAAAATCCGTCCCGCCCGCGTTTCCAGATGCGGTGCAGTACCAAAATGCCTCCGTCCCTGCGGTAGAGCACCACATCTCCCCGCCCCGGCACGGTATCCCTTATGGGAGCCACCACTGCCTGATCCCGCCCCGGCACAAAGAGCGGATACATACTATATCCTATAGGTTGAAACTGAATCGTCCTTCCTTCCAGAAGAAGCTCTTCCGGGCTTACTTTTCCCTCCTGCATCCAGACACCTCCCTGTTCCCCCGTTCAATACCTATAGCATTTCTGCCGTCTCAATGCTATAATTGTTTTATGGAGGCAAAATCTATTATGACATCAAATATTGTGACACCAAATATTAAAAAACAAAGTATGATACGCCAAAACAAATACTATGTGTTAAAACGGATTGCAAAGGTTCCCTATCTGCTCCCCGTGGGACAGCTCATCGCCGACCAGCAGCGAGGCATACGGATCAACGAGACCGGAGCCTATCTCTGGAAGCTTCTCAGAAAAGACCGCTCCGTGGAGGAGCTCTCAAGGCTGTGCGCAGAACATTATGCCGCCGGACCTGAAGCCCTTCCCCGTCTGGAGGAGGACATCCTGGAATTTGTCTCGCAGCTTACGGCCCAGGGCATTCTCATCTCCACGCCCTGTTCCCTCTCTGAGGAACCTTTTTCTGAAACTAATCAATATAAATGCATCCGCATCGCCGGTCTGACCTGTATGCTCTATGGTCCTGCCCAGGCCTTTCCCCCGGAGCTGGATGCCTTCGCCTGTGAGCCCGCAGAAAATCCCCATCAGCGGATACAGGTGCTGGCTCACGTCCCGTCCGTCCGTGAAAACGGGAAACTGCTCCTCCGAAGCGACGAACTCTCCGTGCTTGAATGCAAAGAGAAGTATATCCTCCTCTTTCCGTCCGCAGCGCAGATCGCAGAGGCGCATCTGACCAAGGATGCTTCCCAATGCACCTTTTACTGCACGGCGCCCTTTACCCGCTTCTTCCAGAGCGACCTGTTCCACGCCCTGCAGCTTCCGTTTCTCTATCTGGCCCAAAGACATCATATGGCAGTCCTGCACTCTTCCTCCATTTTATATGAGGGAAAGGCATGGCTCTTTTCCGCTTCCTCAGGTACCGGCAAGTCCACCCACGCCGACCTGTGGCACTCGCTTATTCAGGTACCCGTTCTAAACGGCGATCTGAACCTCTTAGCCATGGATAATGGTCAGGCTCTCATCCATGGAATTCCTTGGTGCGGCAGCTCCGGCCTCTCCGACACCGGCACCCACCCCCTGGGAGGAATCATTCTCCTCAGGCAGTCCCCCAAGGACTATGTGGAACAGCTCTCCGAAGATCAAAAACGTCTTCTGGTACTGCAACGCCTCATCTCCCCCGCATGGGACGGAAAACTCTACGGACGCAGCCTGCGCCTTGTGGACGCCCTCGCCGGACAGATTCTCATATGCCGACTGCACTGCACGCCGCGGCCCGAGGCTGTAGAGGTTGTTCGCACTGAAATTCACCGCTATCTGCAATACCCGCAGATATAATCGGTAATCTCTTAAAATCCTCTCACCTGCTCGTCGATCTCCGCTTCACTGAGCACCACACAGTGCCTGTCCCGGATGCCGTAGACACGGCTGCAGGCGCTCAGCACCGTGGGACGGTGCGTAGTCACGATACAGGTGCGGGGATATCTGTCCTGCATAATATTCCTCAACACCCTTCTCTCCGTGGCCACATCCAGCGCAGAAGTAGCCTCATCCAGCAAAAGCAGCGGCGATTTCCTAAGAAGCGCTCTGGCGATTGCAAGTCTCTGAGCCTGTCCCTCCGAAAAACCGCCGCCGCGCTCCTTCACCGGACTGTAGAGCCCCTCCGGCAGTTTCTCCACAAACTCCCACGCACAGGCCAGCTTCAAAGCCTCTATCATCTCCTCCTCCGTCGCCTCCGGCTTCACATTCCTCATGTTCTCCGCAATAGTGCCCGAAAACAGAGTGTTTCCCTGCGGCACATAGGAAAAGAGCTTTCTGGCCGAGGCTGTCAGAGCAAGACTGGAGCTCCCGATGCCGGTTCCACTTCCTGTTCCGTATTCACCTCCGGCATTTCCGCCGCACAGCAACACCTCCCCCTCCTGGGGAGCAATCAGCGCCAGCATCAGGCGCATCATCGTGGTTTTTCCCTCTCCCGAAGGGCCCACCAGCCCAATCACCTCATGAGGGTGAGCCTCCATGGAGGCATGTTCAAATACCATCGTACCGTTTCGATAAGCATATTTCACATCCCGGATACAGAGACTCATGCCCTCTGCCCGATTCGCCTCCCAAAAACGCTGTGCCTCATCATCGTGAGAGTAATCCTCCCGGGGCATCTCTACGATATCCATGAGACGTCCCGCCGAGGTGGTGAGCCCGATGGCCGTAGGCACCAGCGTGGTCAGATTGTGTAATGTCCCCGTCAGAGTCCCCGACAGCGTGAGGAACATCGTCATGGTACCATAGGTGATGGCTCCGCTCCACACCCGGTAAATTCCCCAGCCATAGGAGGCGTAAGACACCATAAGTCCTACCGTAGTCAAAAGCAGAGACGTCCCTATTGACATTTTCTTAAAATCCAGCCGCATGGAGATGTACTCCTCCTGAAGCTGCCTCAGACGGGCTATATAGAGCCGCACAAGGTCGAAGGCCTTGATAATCTGGACATTGGAAAAAGCCTCCTGATTAAAGCCGGACATCTTGGCCCCCATAGCCGCGCTTCTCCTGTCATTGTTGACCATACGGTTCATCAGCGTTCTGGACAGAAGCAGACTCACCGGCATACCCAGAAAGGCGAATATGGCAAAGGAGGCGTCATAATAGATAATCATTGCGAAGGCGCTGACAAAACGGAAAAAATAAATGATAAAATTGGGTACAAAACTCAGTACACCGCTGGAAATATTTGAGGCATCCGAACTCCACCTTGTGAGCAGGTCCCCCGTGTGGTAATTAGTCAGAGATTCCCAGTCCGTCACAAGGATTTTTTCAAAGATATCCGCCTTGATCTCCGCGTCCACCTTCATGCTGATCCATCCGGAGGCATAATCGGACACCATGCCCACCAGCGTTGCCCCCAGATTTAATCCGATCATCATGCAAAAGGTCTGAACGACCATGCCCGCCTCATGTCCCGTGATAATATCCACCAGATTTTTGGAGACCATGCTGGTCAACAGAGACACCACCGTGCCAAACATCCCCAGAAAGGTATAAAATATCATGGACAGCCAGTAACGTCTGGCATATCGATAAATCCAGACTGTCTGCCGCCACATCTCCTGCAAGCGGCCCGCTTTGACTCTGCCTATGAAAAATTTGATCTTTTCCTTCATAATTTGATTTCCTGATTTGATTCCCGATTTGGTTTATTGATTTGGCCTTCCGCCGTATAGCCAATACGCCTATATGGAAAAAAGAGGTTATGCAGCAACATAACCTCTTCTCTTATTCTAATGCATTCTGTTTCGCATATTATCTCACGACAATCAATGCTGATTGCAGTCCTCATCACAATATACACATCTGCAGCCGGTAATGGCAAGACCAGCCTCGGAGGTAACCTCCAGATTGCCCAGACCAATATACTCGGAAGCATTGTTGTGGTAGGGAGCTCCATTCTGTGTAGCATACTCCAAGGTAAGCTTGGTAGTACCGCTGCCCCAATACTGGGATGCCTCGCTGGACACATAATTGACAACCTGATTAAATGAAACCTCAATATGGCGGTTAGTACTGTGATGTCCACCAGAATTATGGGTTGCATTCACCTGGATGATATAACCGTGAGTGCTCTCAGGCAACTGCACAATCGTAGCCGTCGTGCTGTAACAATTTCCGCTTCCTGCATATACGCCCTCAGCCAACTCCTCATTTGTCAAAACCACAGGTTTTTCATAAATCTTCATAACTCGCTCCTCCACCTTCAGCGCCGACATCCAGCGCACCTACAACACATTATGTTTTCCGTTTCACAATGAACCTAAAAATCTGGTTCGGTACTATTAGTATAATAAATCCGGAGCCTTTTGTCAATGACTCTGAGAAATTTTACATAAATTTCGTAACAGTTCAGCCTGAGATATTGCGAGGACTATATTCAGTCAGTGTCGAGGCGGAAGGAGACCGGGGTGGTTTAACAGGCTCTGACGGAGGTTGGTGCGTTTTCTTATAGTGCGCGTCAGAGACCAGGGTGAAATGCGCACGGATGCGCATTTCAGGTTCTATGGTGCATGGAAGCACCTTAGAACCGACCCGCAAATCGCAAGATGCTATAACCGCACTATTAGAAAAAGCCCAACCGCAGCCCGCCTGCCAAACCACCCCGGTCTGCTTCTGCCGACACTGTTGGAATAGCATTCGCAATATCTCAGGCTGAACTGTTACGAACTTTCCGTAAATTAACGAAACAGCCCTATCTGTTCTATCATTTTACCGCGCTGTCCCGCCTTTTTTAAGATAGCAAGTCCAGATGTCTTTCTGATCTTCCGGTTATTCCTCAAAAAACGCAAAAGCGTGATCAGCCATAGCACAGGCCAGCACAGGATACACCTGCTGCCTTTGGGAAAATTCAGGCACATCTGATGATGAAATTCTCTCACATAATCCTTAAGTCCGCCTCCCCGCAAGGTGACCATGCGGTTTGCGGAGGATTTGCCGAATTCCTCCGCCTCCAGAATCTCCGCCAGAAACTGCTCCGCCGCATAATCTTCCGAAAGCTGCATCCACGCCACGCGCTCTTTTGGCAGTCCCAGATACCGGCAGCACACCAAAGTCACCATGTCGGAAAAGCCTTTGACTCGGCTCTCCGTCACCAGTTTCAGATACTGCTCCCGCTCCCCGCTGTCCGTGTCCCGGTTCCAGAATACCACCCAGTCGCACAGAAGCTTTAAACCGAAACCGGACCTAAGAAAGTGCTGCAGCATATGCAGCAAAAGCTCATAGGCATGCCACGCGTCCTCCAGGACAGGAAGCTCCACTCCCATCACGTCCGCCCGGCGCACATGCTCCGCACAGTCCGGAAGACATTCCCTCAAATATTGATTCATCCGCTCATTGTCAAAAGGCTCCGCCAGCATAGTGTGCAGCTCCACCTCTATCCCCCCGTCCGACTGATAGGCCACATGATGCAGAGCAGACTGTTCCTGCATACGTCTGCAGCCCAGCTCAGAGAGCACTTTCTCCGCCCGCGGGAGCTCCTCCGGGCGCAAAAGCATAATATCCACATCTCCCGCCTTCCGAAGCTCCGGCGTGGAATAAAATGCCGCCGTCCCCACTCCCTTCAAAAGCGCCACACTCACTCCCGCGCGCTCCAGTCCCGTCATCAGATATTTGCACAAGAACAATAGACGATAACTCTGCTGCACCGTCTGTCTGGCAGAGTCCGCAGCCCGTCTCCCGGGATTAGGCGGCACCTCCGGCCTCCCGGTGAGCGCATCGTACAGCAGGGGCAGGACACCGTGACGCTCCGCCATATGAATCAGCCGCTCCCAGTCGAGAGACCCCACGGGCTCCTGCGAGACGCCTGTGAGCGCCTCTCTAAGCAGCGCCAGCAGGCAATTCTCCTCCTGTGAAAAGGTCTGCTTTTGATTCTCTATCCCGTTTTTATTTACATCTCTCATATTATATCTCCGACCTGTCCCTTCGATATTTCTGCAAAAGCTGCACCGCCTTCTTCCACAACAACCCAAACTCTCTGGTGCGATGATACAAAATCAGATATGCCAGATTGGTGACGACAAAACAGAATATCCCGCGCAGGATGCACACTGTCCACAACCCTCCCGTGATATAATCGCACAGGAAGCTCTCCCCATACCACAAGAGAAACGTCACAGAGGCATACAGAACATATTTCAAAAAATAGGGCGCGGAAGACACCTGCAGCCTGTGCTTATACAGCATGTAGGGCTCTACCCAGAGTGAGGTTGTGACCGTGCTCACCATGGTTCCCAGGAACACTCCCGCCGTCCCCCACAGCCTGCCGAGCACCAGAGAGACCACCAGATTGATGACGGCCTCCGCGATGGCTTTATATCTGTCATATCGAAAAAGCCCCATGGAATCACGGAATACTATTGTGGCCTGCCGCATCCCCGTCAGATAAAAATTCAGACAGAGAATCAGCGTGATATAACTTTCAAAAATATACTGTTCTCCAAAGCTTAATCCCACGAAGAGATCAAGGACATGATACATACAGATTGCAGTGAGTCCGTACACCCACTGTCCCATGAAGAAGGAGGCCTCAAATATCTTTTTGATCCTCTCCCGTCCCGCTTCCACTCCCAAGTTGCCCACACTGGCAGTAATACCCTGAAACATCTGCTCCAGAACCTGTTTGACGGAACCGATTATGAGGAAATAATTGGAATATTTTCCCACGCTCACCGTTCCCACCAAAGCCGACAACAGCAGATTGTCCGTGTTGTTCACCAACACATTTCCCACCTTGTGCATCAGCATGGCGCGTATGTTCTGAAAAATGCCCGAGCGCTCCTCCTTCGAGAGCCGGATCACTTCCTTGTCGCGCAGATACGGGTACATTTTATCCGCGCGTCTGGACACGAATACATTATTAAGCAACGTGCATAAAATCAGAATCGACAGATACAAAATATAATTTTTTGTGGTAAGCAGTACGATCATCTGTAAAATATTCTGCAGAATCCACGAGCCCGTCTGATACAGCACGCCGATGTAGCTGAGCTGATGGGCGTCTATCAGCGTCCTTTTATAGACCCACAGATAGGAACACACCGAATTGGCCAGATACATCAGATAGATCAATGTCAGATGTTCCACATCGGGCTGATCCTTAATCAGGATATCCATAAAAGGGATGACCAACAGTCCCAGAACCAGCACAATCCCGGCCACCATCCTATAGAAAAAACGATACAGGCGCATCAGGGATTTCTGCTTCTCCACATCCCCCTGCGCAATAGGCCGGTACAGGGCATAAGTAATCGCTGTCCCCACTCCCAGCTCCGAGAGCGCCAACACACTCAAAATGTCCGTAAACAGGCCGTTGATTCCCACATAATCCTCACTGAGTGTGTGGGTGAAAACCACTCTCGCCGCAAATCCCATCAAAATAGCGCTGATACGCGCTATCATCGCGACGGTGGTATTGCGTGCAGAGTATTCCGTTCTGCTCTTCTGCGTCACAGTAGTCCCTCCAAATTATCCGTGTTCAAATCCCGAAGGCATGGGGAAAAGCCGTTCAAAAGCTCCACGAAGCTGCGTCTTCACTCTCTGGAAGTCGCCCTCCTGCCAGGTATCGTTGATACAGACGATCCTGCGCTTCTGCCCCTCGATGGCCTTCAACAGCTTCCTGTTGTCCTCCCCAATCTCAAAATAACCAAAATCCCGCTGAATGTTTCTGGGCTGAAAATCCCCCGACAGTTTCTGCCACTCCCGAAACAGATACTGAGTCACATCGCTTCTGCTCCGAAAGCGATTGCCGGACATGGCCCTCAGGACATCGCCCTCCTTCTCCCTTAC
>JAIDDH010000087.1 GCA_029055435.1 Acetatifactor sp. | reverse complement strand
ATCCCGTAAGTATTTGCACAGAGGGTCAGAGCCTGATTTCTGCAGTGATTATTCTCGTCGAACGTGACGCGCAGCTCCTTATCTTCCTTTCCATAAAAGGCTTCCCGCTCATAAGATAAATAAACCGCAGGAGCCAGTCCCTGATACAACTCTTTAAAATAATCGATCTCCTCGGCAATCTGACCTCCCTGGGACAAAGCGTCGCCGCGGATCAGATAATCCATAGCCTCCTGCTCCCGCGCGCAGATACGGCGTTTATAGACCACGCCCTTATATTTCTTCTTCAACTCCAGAAAAACCAGACTATCCCGCGTTGCCCTGCCATAGCTCCGCACCCGCAGCTTCTCCTTATAGACAGGTTTCTCCAGAGAACGCTTTACCAACAGATAATCAGGCGTGTCAAAATAGATATTGCATATTGTGCTCCGCCCGTATTCATCCGGCCTCATATATGGCTCCATAGCCCTGAGAAGCAGCGCCTTCTGCTCCTGTGTGACCAGATATTTCAATTCATATCGCTTGAAAATATCCTGATATCCCATACCCTTTACCGTTTCCTCTCCTGATACTTTTCCCGATCACTCTCATCAGACTTTTGGGATTTCTAAAGGGCATTCTATCAGACGAACCTAAAATGAACCTTAAATGCCGGGAGATTATGCCCTCCCAAAAACCGCCGTCACCACGATATCCCCGCCGTCGATTTCCGCAAATATCTCGCCGTTCATCCTGTGCATCAGCTGGCGGCAGATGTACAATCCGAGACCGCTTCCGTTTATATTTTCGGAATTTTTGCCGCGCCAGAAGCTCTCGAAAATATGCGGCAGCTCCTCTGCTTCCAGCATGCAGCCGCTATTTTTTACCGCCACGAGCACTCCGTCATCCTCCTTGGGAAACAGCAGCTCGATGCGCGTCCCGTCACCGTATTTCAGGGCATTTTCAATCACATTCTGAAGCACCTCGATGCTCCTGTCCAAATCACCCAAAAGCAGTCTGTTCTGGTACTCCCCGACAACAAACTCCGTTTTCACGAGCGCCAGCTTCTCGCCGTAATACGCCACAATACTCTCTACCAGATGCGACAGATAAAACTCGCTGTTCTCCACCTCAAGACTCAGGAAATCCTCCCGCGAGGCAGTCACAATCTCCGATAGATATCCCTCGATCTCGTCTGCTTTCGCGTTGATGCTCTCGGCGATTTCGCGCTGCTTTTTCGGGTCGGGATAAAGATTTTTAGACAGTGCTTTCGCGTACAGCTTGATAGCGGAAAGCGGCGTTTTGATATCGTGCGAGAGCGACAGCAAAAGCGTTTTCCGCTCCCTCTGCAGCTCCAGCTCACGGCTCCTGCGCTGCTCGATATTCTCACGCAGCAAATCCATTCCCCACAGGAATTTACCGAAAAAACGACTCTTATTCTCTTTTAAAGGCGCAGCGAGATTGCCCTTGGAGAGCTCGTAGGGCAGGCTTGTCAACCGCTCAAACGGAAGCAGGATATGCACGCGGATATACAGAAGCACCACGGCGACCACCACCGCTGCCGCGCAGAGGACAATGTTCACAATCAGCACTGACACAGAATTATCATAGATATTGTCCGTCGAATAATCAAAGCGGTACAGCTCGCCGTTTATCTCGCGGATAACACAGTCATCTGCGGAACTGTAAAAACCCTCGCCAAATTCCACGATATCGGTGACATATGCGCATTCCGACAAGTCTACGCTCTCAAGCCCGCTCTCGGCAATCTGAAGTGCCAGTCTGTTGATCTCCACGCGGTACGGCCTGCCATTTACGGGCTGACAGTAAACATTCAGAAGCAGATTTGCCAATGCAAAAACGGCGGCGAAAACTACAAGCATCACCACCGAAACTTTGTAAAAACTTTTCATAGATACTTATACCCCACTCCCCAGACGGTCAGGATTTTCCGCGGTTCTTTCGGGTCATCCTCAATCTTTTGCCGCAGCCATTTGATGTGTACCGTGAGGGTTTGCTGCTCCGAGAAGCTATCGCTCCCCCAGACGGTGTTGAAAAGGTATTCCTTTGAGAGCGTGCGCCCCTTGTTCTCGATAAGCAACACCAACAGGTCGAATTCCTTGGCTGTCATTTCGACCGGCATATTATCTTTGCACACTGTCCTGTTGATTCTGTTTATCCGTAACCGGCCGTCAATCAGCTCATCGAGGGAATATCTGCGCTTGAAAATACCACCGATCTTCGCAAGCATTATGTCAATATCATACGGCTTTTCGATATAATCATCTGCGCCCAGATTCAGTCCCAGAAGCTTGTCGTCCTTGCCGGTTTTCGCGCTCACGATCAGTATCGGAGTGTTGCTCTGGGCGCGTATTTTCCCGCACACCGAAAAGCCGTCCGCGCCGGGCAGCATGATATCAAGCACGACAAGCCTTGCACCGTATCTTTGATACAGCTCCAAGGCTTTCTCCGCGCTTTCGGCAACGGACACCGTGTAATTTTCCGCGCGCAGAAAATCACACAACATCCCCGCCAATTCCTTATTATCCTCAACAATCAGAATGTCAATCAATCCATCCCCTCCGATTATTACCAGCCCATTTCCATAAGCCAGCCGTTCAGCGCGCGTTCCCGGTCGCGCAGCTTTGATTTGTCATACTTATCCAAATAATACTCCCCTTTTATGTTTCCATCAACTATGTATAAAATTCTCGTGCATTTTGCCGCAACTTTTACATCGTGAGTCACAAGCATTACTGTCGTGCCCTCCGAGTTCAGCTTGGCAAGCTCCTCCATAACCTCGTCGGACGACGTGCGGTTCAGCGCTCCCGTAGGCTCGTCTGCGAAAATCATTTTCGGCCTGTTGATCATGCTTCGGCAAATGCACGCACGCTGCAATTGTCCGCCCGACACCTCATTGATATCGTTGTCTGCAACCTCAATGATACCGAGCTTACGCATTAACGCGTGACCGCGCTCAACGGTTTCGCGGCGCGATTCCTTGATTTTATTGGACTGACACGCGGGAAGAATTATATTGTCGAGCACCGAGAGATTTTTCAGCATATACATCTGCTGAAAAATAAACCCCATTTCATCAAGCCGCAGCCTTGCAAGCTCCTTTTGATTCATTTTTGCGATGTTCCTTCCGCAGAAATCCACTTCGCCTGCCGTAATGCCGTCCATTCCCGAGACGGCGTATAACAGCGTGGATTTACCCGAACCGGACGGTCCCATGACCGCGACCATCTCCCCCTCATTGATGTGAAAATTCACATTTCTGAGAACATTGTTCTGCCGCTTGTTTACCACATAAGTTTTACAAAGGTCTTTTACCTCTAAAATGTTAGCCATAGCATTTCTCCTCAATATAGTTATTCGTTATTTGAGATCTCCGATGAAGAAATCTTCCGCAGTCCCTGTGCCGAGATAAACGCGGCCAGCGCCGTTGCCGCAAGCACGATCAAAGGATACATCACATATACTTCCACCGCGCGGATTTCATATTCGATGCTGTACGCGCCCATCATTCTGAAGAGCGGCGTGATGATCAGCGATGACAGGGGTGTGGAGAGAAACGATCCCGTGAGCACCGACACCATCAACACGATTCCGATCCGCAGGGTCTGCCATAGCGTGAGCGAATTGTTCTGGAAACCAAGCGCTTTCAACAGCGCGATCGCACTTTTCTCTCTGGTGATAAAGCTCTTTACCATAAGCACCGCCACAAGAATGTTGATTCCGAGCACAATACTTAAAATCAGCGTTTTCACACTGTCGAGCTGCGCGGCCACATCACCTATCATATAACCGATATACTCGCCGGGAGTGTAAACTTTCGCATCGGGATAGAGCTTTTCGAGCTGCGCTTTCCGTTTGGCAAGCTCCGCTTTGTCCGGATTATCCTTGTAGTTCACCTGAATCCCAAAGCTGCCCGCCGCATAATTGTAATCAAGCTCCGCATTCTGATGAAAGCGCACTCCCTCGCCCATATTATTCATACTCTGATTGATTGCGGTGACGATGTAGGTTCTCGTGTCCTCACCGACTTTTATCTCCACGTCGTCGCCGATCTTTGCGCCAATCTGCCCTGCCGTCAGATAGGTCAACGCGACCTCATGAACATTCTGGGGAGGTGTGCCCTCAAGATAAGTATACATATCTGTCGTCACGCCGCCCCTGCCTTGAAACGACAGCGAATTCGTGCGCTTATCTCCTTTTGAAAGATTGGTACGGAACATGATCTCTTGGAAAACGGAGGCGTCTATCCCGTTTTCGGCAAACATTTCCCGCACCTCGTCAAACTGCCGTTCCACCTTTGCCTTGTTGTCCTCATTGGGATCAAACAGCAGCTCCTGCGAGATAATGTGGTCACTTTTAGCCATATTAAATGTTGTGATCAGATCATCGGAACACAGCGTGTTGATTGTGTTCACCGGAATAATGACGAGCAGAGTTCCGATGATAAAAATAATGATCATGGAAACATAGCTTTTCATTCCGCTTAAAATATCGTTCACCGCCATAAACGCCACAGTCGGCATATAAGAGTTCCCGAGGTGCAAAATCCCCTTCTTCTGAAAACGCTCCCCCGTTTCTCCGCTGCGTATCGCATCGATGGGAGAAAACCTGTGTATCTTTCTGGTACAGAGATAGCTGAACCACACAACCACCGCCCCCGCCAAAATTGCCGCTGCGATATTGATCAGAAAATGATCCTCGCCTGAAATGATGATCTTCTTGGAAACTCCGTCGATCATGGCTCTGCTAAACGGGAAACTCAAGCCCAGACCAACCGCCGTGCCGACCACGGCGATTGCAAAATATTTCGCTATATACAGTCCGCGAATGGCACCGTTTTTTATTCCAATCGCCTTCATCACACCGATCTCACGAAATTCCTCAGTGATCGTGAAATGGATAATAAAGCGCAGAATGACCATGGAGATCAGTATCAGGCATACGCTCACCACCAACAGAACCGCCGCAATCAAAATGTCCAAAATGTAGAGCATCTTAAACATGGAACGATCTACCGACATGACAGTGTTGATGCCCAGCCCGTTAAATTTGTCGCGGTAATCGGCGTCCTTTGTATGAACCTCAACCGCACTGCATATGTTGGCGCTCTCGCCGTCGAAAAGTTCCGCGTCGTTATCGCTTATGAGGAACCTCGTCATTCCCACCATTGCCGAACCGAAAAGAGCGTCCTTTGTGTATCCCTTTATCGTGAATTCCTTTTCAACTCCGCCCTGATTTATCAATATTTTTCCGCCCTCGTGGAAATCGTTTTCCGTGGATTGGGAGATAAAATAGGGGATATAGATCTCTCCGTCATTGATGTGAGTGAGCTCCTCGTTGTTTTTGTCAAAAATCTTGATTCCTCCAAGAATGGACAACGCCGTCGTGCTGGAATATGCGAACTTTTTGCCCTCGACCAGAATATTGGAAGGTTCGATCTGAATCAGCCTTGAAATATAATAATCGTATCCGTTCTCCCCGGCAAACTCCTCAAATCTTTCTATGTCGGGGGCATTCGTTGAGGCAAACCAGTAATCGGGAACATCTGCCTTGTCCGAAAAACTGTCCACTGCGCCGCTCACCGTAATCAAATTGTTTGCGCTGCTGGCTATGAACGTGGCCGCTAAAATCACAAAAATCAGCAGAATCACGTTCATAGTTTTCTTGCGCTTCAAGTCTTTTTTCAATATCGTAAAATACATTCTGCCGCTCCTTTCCTTTTGTGATTTCAGTATAATGCGGAAAGTATTAAATAATCCTTAAATAAAAAATCGGAGACATATCATGACTATGTTAGCCTGTGGCGTGTCTCCGGGTCTGTGTATATCCATATCGAATAACTATAATTTTATCTCCCCTCACACTCAGAAGGAACTACACACCTGCAAAAATTGATCGATTTCCTTTTCAAACTGATCTTTTTCCTCAGAAACATGTTTGCGGTATGTTTCAAAATCCTTTGTCCTCTCATCATAATGATCAATTACATCATATATTTTTTCAAGCACTTGGGGAATATTGCTTACATCTTCTATTTTGTATGTTGAGTCAATCGGAACATCTATGTCGTTCTGCGCACTCCCCTCCCGATTCGTAATTACGCAACAGCCACAGACAACAGCCTCTCTTGGAATGCGGTCTTTGCCCGGATGGCCGCCGAAGTCAATATAGACTTTTGCCTGGCACATTAAATCTGCCATTTCTGCCGGGGTATAACCCTGCAGAGGAATCCATGTGATATTGTCCCGACTACTTTCAATCAACGGCTCCACATTCGCCAGGCCCTTTGCCGGATTGTATAGGCAGATATTCTGCCGAGGCATCTGATTCGTCCGCGCGTGCTCCATGATCTCGTCATTGATATAGTCCGACAAAAAGTAAACCTCTTTTATTTTAAAAAATTTTTCCAAAAAATCTTTTGCATATTGTGACTGTACAAACTGCAAAGCATTCTTTTGATTTGCAATACCGAAAATATCAAATGTCGTAGTAAATTTTTCCCTATAACACATAATATAGTTGTTTACTGACAGCCACCAGATGGCTGCTTTTCCTTTTTTACATCGCTGCGCCTCATGCACGCCTACCTCCGGCAACACAAGTACAGCATCCTCTTCATCCACATACTGTTCCGCAATTCTGACATTATATTTTCGATATCGCTCAGGCGTAGGACAATCTCCTGTATTACCATAATACAGCATGTAATTTTCCACATTTCTCATGGTAAGGCTCTGGCTAAATTGATGTAACAGCTCTGCTCCGCCCGATACGGCCGACGCAGGACATGCAATATAAACCTTCATTTTTTTCTTCCCCCTGCTTCTTCTCCAGAATAGCTTCGCTTTACACAATCATTCAAACCATTGCTTCATGGTATCCAGAACCTGAATCAACTCCTCCTCTTCGATGATATAGGGCACCATTGCATACAGATAATTCAGGAACGGACGGCTGAACACACCATGTTCATACGCAAATTTCTGATATCCGGCGATGACTGTCGGATCATATACCTCAATACATACGCAGGCTCCCATAATCCGTATCTCCCGGATGCGGGGATCGGAAAATCCGTCCATTTCCCGTCGGGTAATCTCTTCTATCCGGTGGATTTTAGACAGATAATCCTGCTGCTCAAACAATTCTATGGATTTTAACGCCACGCTGCAAGCCAGGGCATTTCCCATAAAGGTAGGGCCATGCATCAGCGCATGAGCGGGATTGTCATCATAAAAGCCCTCGTACACTTTGTGATTCGCCACGGTAACGGCATGACCGATATATCCTCCCGTCAGCGCTTTGCCCAGCACAAGGATATCGGGCAAAACCAAGTCCGCCACAAAACGGTTCCCGGTGCGTCCGAATCCTGTGGCGACCTCATCGAATATCAAAAGTACACCATACTCATCACAGAGCTCTCTGGCACGTCTCAAAAACGAGACATCATACATCCGCATACCGCCTGCCCCCTGAAGCAGCGGCTCCACCAGAAAGCAATTGAGCTTTGAGTGATACTGCTCAAAGGCTCTCTCCAGCGCTTCTATCTGCGTGGGAATATGAACGACATGCCGGCTCTCACCATATGCCTTCAACACAAAATGATAGTCCTCGTCATCGCCCACTTCCATAGTCTTGAAGGTATCGCCGTGATAAGCATGCTCCAGCGCCAACACCATGGTGCGCTGCGTCTCCTCCCGGTTCATGTAATACTGCAGCGCTATCTTGAGGGCTACCTCCACGGCAACACTGCCGGAATCAGAGAAAAAGCAATAATCCAGATCCCCCGGAAGCCAGCTCTGCAGCTTTGCGGAGAGCTTCTGAACCGGTTCATGGGTGAGTCCCCCCAGCATCACATGGGCAAACTTCTCCAACTGCTCCTGAATCGCCCGATTCAGCTCCGGGTGTTTATAGCCGTGAATCACACTCCACCATGAGGACACGGAATCGATCAACTTCTGATCCTCCGTGAAGAGATACACCCCCTGGACATCTACAATCTTATAGGGAGTTTTCATGGTCTTCATCTGTTCATAGGGATACCAAATCATTTTATACGCCTCACCTTTTCAATTTCCGATTCACACAACAGCTCTTCTATTCATACAGAGCTTCCAGCAATTCCAGCGGGATATCCAGTTCCGTATCCCCGTTCTTCACACAGGCCAGTACTTTTAATCCTGTCCGGTACTCGCACATAAATAAATTATCCTCATGGAGCACATTGCCCGGCTGATACCGGTTAAATATAATCCCTTTGACCGGAATCTGTCTCGCCTTCATATATTCCGCTGTCAACACTACCGAATTGATGGTTCCAAGCCCTGCGTCCGCAATCATCAGACAGTGCATATCCCGCGCTTTGATAAAATCCTCCAGCCATAACTCCTGTCCGTCAAAGCGCAACGGACAGAGGATTCCTCCGGAGCCCTCCGCCGTGACATAGTCGTATCTGCCGCAGACAGCATCAAAACCTTCCAAAACCCGCTCCATATCCACGGGACTGCCCTCCATGCGCGCCGCCAGATGCGGTGAAACCGCAGTCTCATAGACATACGGACACATCTCCTCCAAAGGCTGCTCAATACCCGAGACAGATTTCACATGCAGCGCATCCCCCGGTATCAGACTGCCGTCCGGGCGGCGGTCATTTCCGCTCATTGCCGCCTTGTAATAGGCTGCGCTCTGCTTGCCCTCTCTGAGCTTCTTGAGCATAAGCCCTGTCACATAAGTTTTTCCGATATCCGTCCCTGTGCCGACGACAAATAAATTCTTACTCATTGCAAATCTCCTTGCAGACCTCCGCCTTATATCCCAATTCTTTCAAAAGCTCCATATCCGTCCCGGTGGTGATGCCGGCGGTCGTCAGCATATCTCCCGAGATTGCCGCGTTAGCGCCGGATTCAAAACATCCCCTGCCCTTGTCGGCGAGCAGGCCTCTTCCTCCCGCCAGCCGGATGAATCCATCCGGGAGAATAAACCGATAGACAGCCACGATACGTCGCATATCCTCCTCAGTCAACCTTTCATTCTTCTCAAAAGGTGTTCCGGGAATCGGATTCAACATATTCACCGGCACACTCCTGATACCCAGTTCGCGTATTTCAAGGGCCATATCAATCCGGTCTTCCACCGTCTCGCCAAGCCCCATGATACCACCGCTGCACACCTCCAGCCCCGCCGCCTGAGCTGCATGTATCGCCTGCACCTTATCGTCAAAGGTATGCGTGGTACATACATTGGCAAAATTTCTCCTCGAAGTCTCCAGATTGTTGTGAACTCTTGTCACACCGGCTTCCTTCAGCTTCCGGAACTGCCGCTCATCCAGCAGGCCAAAGGAGACGCAGACCAAAATTCCCACTTCCTCCCTGATCCTTCTCACCACATCGCACATCCTGTCCACTTCCTCATCGGACAGACGCTTTCCCGAAGTGACGATGGAATAGCGAAGCACCCCCTGTTCGTGATTGATCCGGGCCTGCTCCAGAATCTCCTCCGCAGACAGCAGCGGATACTGCGCCGCACAGGTATGGTTGTGGGCAGACTGCGCACAGAACTTGCAATTCTCGGAACAACTGCCGCTCTTCCCGTTGATGATCGTGCAGATATCAAATGTATCGGCGCAGAAATGCCTGCGTATCCGATCAGCGCTCTCACACAGCTCCTCCAGAGGCTGTTCATACAGATACAACGCCTCCTCCCGGGTGATCTGCTCACCCTTCAGTACCTTATCAGTCAATGCCTGTAACTCCATCACTTTGTCCTCACATCTTTTTCTTTTTTACATCTTTTTCATTATAGGAATCAGCCGCCTTCCCAGTATCGCTCCGAGAATACACAGCGCGATATCCCCCGGTACAACCAGAAGAAAACAATACAAAAACAGCGGCCACAATCCCATGGGCGTGCCGAGATAAAAATTACTAATCAGATAGTAGTAAACCATGCCAAACAAATAGACAATTCCCAGACCGATAAAATTGGCACAGAGCAGACGCCTGTACCCCGGGCGGGGCGTTTTATTCGCAATCGTTCCCGTGACATAAGCCCCCACCGCAAAGCCGATAATATAGCCAAAGCTCGGCTTCAGAACATAGGCCAGACCGCCGCCTTCCGTAAATACAGGCAGCCCCAGCAGCCCCATCACTATGTAAATGCAGACCGCGGAAGCCCCCAGCTTTCCTCCCAGCAAAAGCCCCGCCAGCATCGTAAACAAAACCTGCAGCGTAAACGGAACCACCGGGATCGGTATTTTAATAAACGCCCCCACCGCAATGAGCGCCACAAACATTGCGCACAAAATTAAATCTCTGGTTTTCCCGACCCTCAAAGGACTCCCTCCTCTTATGAATAGAATTATTCAGGCACTTACGAAACTCTCTTTTTCAGAGACGAATACTAATCTCCCCGGAGGAAAGACAAGCCTCTACACCATCAGCATATCTTACCAACAGACGACATTCATCATCTACCCCAATCGCCACAGCGTCTTTCGCTTCATTGGCAGACAACACCACTATCTGTTTTCCAATCACAAGACTACGCCTCCGATATTCCTCCACATAATCCGCCGCGCCAACTCCCGTGCCATGCTGCGCCGTCCAATAATAATTATCCGAACCATAATAGACAAGAAACCGATTCAAAAACTCAGCGGCCATCCGATTTTTGACATCATCCTGACGACTGTCAAAGACAGCTCCCGCAATCCCCTTCAATTCCTCCGGGAATCCCCCATCCGGCTGATAGACATTAATCCCGATGCCCAGCACGGCATATTCCAGCAAACCACTCTCCAATCCAAAGGAGCCCTCCGTCAAAATGCCGCAGACCTTTCTGTCCCGCACATAAATATCGTTCACCCATTTGATCTGCGCCCTTTCACCGGATACGGCTTCGATTGCCTCACACACGGCGACTGCCGCCATGGTGGTAATCCTGACCGCCTGCTTCGACGAACAATTCTCAGGACGCAGCAACAGACTCATATAAATTCCCGTACCCTGAGGCGAAAAAAAACTGCGCCCCAGACGCCCGCGCCCCGCAGTCTGCTCATTGGCAAGCACCACATACCCCTCCGGCGTCCCGCAATCGGCACTTTCCCGAACAATAGCATTCGTGGAAACCGCCGTGGGAACAACAGAAATATTCAGATCAAAACCATTCCTATCTGAACGATTGAGACCAGAAATATCCCTATCTGAAATGTCCAGATATTTTGCAACTCCCTGCACCGACAGAATATCCGTTTCCCTCGCCAGACAATATCCCTTATTCGTCACCGCATCTATAGCATACCCAGCGCCCTGAAGTGTTTTCACAGCCTTCCAGACAGCCGCCCGGGATATACACAACCTCCCGGCGATTTCCTCGCCCGAGAAATAAATACCCCTATTCCCTTCCAACAATTCCAACAGTTTTTCTCTGGTACTCATCCCATCCCCCGCAAATCGTAATAAGAGTATCACACACACACTTCATTGTCAACCAGATATAACTATCCGGTTGACATTATGGAAGTAACACCTCAAAGCTGATGGATTTACCATCCTCACTCTTTGCTGTGATTCTCCCGCCATGCTGACGGACGATAGCCTTGACAATAGAGAGACCGATGCCGCTTCCGCCGGTTCCGGAATTTCTGGAGGCGTCCAATCTATAAAAGCGCTCGAAGAGCATATCCAGATTGCCGGGCACAATGCCGCTCCCCTCCTCCACAGTGTTCCACACCAGAAGTCTCGCCCGGCCGCCCTTTTTGACGCCCTTCAGGCTCAACCGGATTTCACCCTGTGGGGATGCGTATTTCAGTGCATTCTCCAGAAGCAGCTCTATCATCTGCCTGAGCTTATCCCCGTCTCCCTGACAGACAACGCCCTCCTCCACCTCCATGGACAGACGCTTGCCGCCCGCACAGACCATGGGCTCAAAGACCGCAGCCGTCTCCGACACAATCTCCGACAGATTGCACGGCGTAAATACGGGCTTTTCTTCCTCCTCCAGACCGGAGAGCTGAACCATCTGCTCCGTGAGCCTGCCCAGCCGCTTTATCTGATTGCGGATGCTGGCAGTCCACTGACTCTCCCGCCCCTCCAGCTCCAAAATATCAACATTTGCGGAGATGACCGTGAGCGGCGTCTTCAGCTCATGACTGGCGTCGGTGATAAACCGCTTCTGCTTCCGATAGCTCTCCTCCACAGGGGCAAACACTTTCCCGGAAAAAATGAACACCAGCACAAACACAGCAAGCAGACCCAGCAGAGATACGCCCACACTGGTAAACACCAGATTGCGAAAGACCATCAAATCCTTCCCGCAGTCTACAAAAATAATCCGCTCCCCGGAGGCCTCGCCCGCAGTCTGATTCAGATAGCGATAGCTCCCCACAAAGCCTGACGCTCTGCGTTCCTTCCAGATTTCCTGCGCATACTGAATGGCGTCCCCGGTCTCCACCGCGGCAATCCGCCCCGTGTCCACCGAGACAATCTCTCCCTTCTCATCCAGACGCACGGAGAAAAAACGGGTGTCATAGGGCGTCTCCGGCGTAAATCCCTGAAACGCACCATGTACTCCAAAGATTTCCGGAGTGGGCTTATGTCCGGCTTTGGTTCGCCCTCCCTCGGACATCTGCTCCCGCCTGGAATAATCATCCGGGAACCGGCCCTCATTTTCCGCAAGCATGCTCAGAATCCTGTCCGCCCGCTGCACAATTCCCACATAGCTGGCGACATTCAGGCTGCCCACGATCACCGCCAGCACCGCGAACATGGAACACATGGCCACGATAATAAATTGTTTCCGCAACTGTCGAATCATCCTGACGCCCCCTCTCACTCTTTGCCCGTCAGCAAATACCCCTGATTCCGCAAGGCCTTAATCTGCACTTCTGCATGGATGGACGCCAGCTTTTTCCTCAGATAAGAAATATTCACCCACACCACGCCTGCATCCGTGTCACTGTCATATCCCCACACACGCTCCATAAACCGCTCCACGGACAGCACCTGCCCGGGATTTGCCATGAGCATCTCCATCATCTGAAACTCCTTATTCCCCAGACGCACACTGCCCCCCGGAGCCGTCAGTTCAAAAGTAATCCGGTCCAGCGTCAGATTCTCATAGCGCAGCAGGCTGTCCACACCCACGGTCTGTTTTCTTGTCATGGCGCGGATGCGCGCCAGCAGCTCTCTGGTGTCAAAAGGCTTAGGCAGATAATCATTCGCACCGCTGTCCAGCCCCTCCACCCTGTCATCCACACCGGATTTGGCAGTAAGCAAAAGCACCGGCACAGCATTTCCGGCATGCCGGATGCGCTTCAGCACCGTCAGACCATCCAGCTTCGGCATCATGATATCCAGAATGGCCCCGTCATACTCCTGACCCTCCAGATAATCCAGGGCGTCCTGCCCATTGTATACCACATCCACAGAATAATTGCTGTGTCGCAAAATCACCGCCAGCGCATCCGCCAGCTCATGCTCATCCTCCGCCAACAACAGTCTCATAAACGCTTCCTCACACTCCCTCTATTTTCTCAAATTGTTCTCTTTATCAAAGAAAGCTTTTTCCAGACAACTCCTCTTTGCTACATATCTCCATATAGGCAATTGCGAAACTCTTATTTTTGTAAAGTGTCATTGTTCAAATTGTATATCCCAATGCAGACACGCTTTCGCTCCCACCTCACCGTAGTGGTACATAAGACACCAAAGTACGGTGTCTAAGTACCAACGGTTCGCTAGGGTCTGCTTTGGGATATACAACTTGCACAATTCGGATTACGAAAACAAGAGTTTCGCAAACGCCTAACATACCTCTATACATCTATTCTGATACTCCCTGAGTTCACCCCAAGACATTTGATTGCCGCATTCAAGCGGTATCGAGGCAGTGGGAGACAGGACGGAATCTGCAGGCATCGGCGGAGGTTGGTGCGTTTTCTTATAGTGCGGGCGGAAAACCAGGGAGAAATGCGCACGGATGCGCATTTCAGGCGATACGGCGCACGGATGCGCCTTATCGCCGACCCGGGAATTGCAATATTCTGTGGCCGCACTATTAGAAAACACCCAAACGCAGCCCCGCCGCAGATTCCGCCCGGTCTCCCACCGCCGATACTGACTGAATACAGCAACCACAATGCCTTAGACCGAACTATCACGAATACTATGCGTATCTTGACAAAATCTTCCTCGTCCCTTATAGTTAAATCTGGTAAAAATAATCGCCAGGGGAGCACATCGCTGAGATTGAAGCGCCGCCCGACACAGGGCTGCACTTCTAACCCTCACTACCTGACCCGGATAATACCGGCGTAGGGAGGCGAAGGAATCTTTGTGTTTTTTATTGTTGATTTATTTCTATGCTTTGATTCCTTCTGTACCGATGCTGTCCCTCCTCGCGCAAACGAAGGAGGATTTTTTTATGAACAACAAAACCAAAATCTTAGTGGAAGGCGCCGTTATGGTCGCACTCGCCACGGTACTCAGTTTCATTCGGGTATTCAGGCTGCCCTGGGGCGGCTCCGTCACTCTGCTCTCCATGCTCCCCATCGTGCTCTTTTCCATCCGCCGAGGCATAGGGCCCGGTCTTACCGTATCCTTTGTATACTCCCTGATTCAATTCACACAGAGCATCATGGACGGTCTCTTCGGCTGGGGACTCACTCCGGGTATGCTGCTTGCCTGCATATTTTTAGACTATATAGGCGCATTCTTTGTGCTGGGAATCGCGGGAATATTCCGCAAAAAAGACTTGCCCGGCTGGGTCTGTGGAATCAGTCTTGCCATAGTCCTGCGCTTTGTCTTCCATTTTTTAAGCGGCGCGATTATCTGGCACAGCTACGGTGAACTGTGGCAGGGATTTTCCACTGA
>JAIDDH010000086.1 GCA_029055435.1 Acetatifactor sp. | reverse complement strand
TTGACATACATGTCAAAAATAGAAGTGATACCGCTGGTGAGATACTCCATCACAGCCAGCCTTGTGAGCTCATAGATATCCTCCGGGGTGAGCTTCGCCTCCATGGGAAAAATCTTCTCCTTAAGCCACTGATCCAGCGGCAGATCATCCGCATAGGAACGCAGAAAGGTCATGGCCGAATGCGTATGTGCATTCTTAAAGCCGGGCATCAAAAGATTCCCCTCACAGTCCAGCTGAATATCCCAGTTGATTCTGGGCACTCCCGCAGGATTCCAGTCCGCCGCAAGCTCCGCCTTATCAGCCACATAGGCGATCTTCTCGTTCTTCACCCAGACTTCGCCCTCAAAGACGGGCCTGTTTTTCTCCATGGTAAGGATTTTTGCATTATACAATCTGACATTCATTGAATAGAATTCCCTCCAAAGCCACAGGGCAACAGCTGCTCCAGCGTATACTCCCTGTAATCCGCTTTTCCTTTCACAATTAAAATACGAAAATCCGCCTCCCCGAACTCCTGCATCACCTGCCTGCAGATGCCGCAGGGATAGGCGTAATCCACGGGCTCCTGCCCCTCCATGCCTCCGGCGATGGCAATGGCCTTAAACTTCCGCTCCCCCTGGCTTACCGCCTTGAAAAACGCAGTCCGCTCGGCACAGTTGGTAGCTCCGTAAGAGGCATTCTCTATATTGCCTCCGCAGTACATCTCGCCGCTCTTCGTAAGGAGCGCCGCTCCCACCGTATAATGAGAATAGGGTGCGTAGGCTGCTTCTCTTGCCTGAAGCGCCGCCGTTATCAACTTTTCCGTCTCATTCTCTGTCAATCTATTTTCCAAACTGTTTCACTGCCTCCGTCACCAGCTTCTTGAATTTGGGAGCCGCCATATCCGCAGCCTCCTGCACTTCCTTGTGATTCAAAGGTGCCGCAGACATGCCCGCCGCCAGATTGCTGATGCAGGAGATGCCGCAGACCCTCAGTCCGCAGTGATTGGCAGCGATACTCTCCACCACCGTGCTCATGCCCACTGCATCGCACCCCAATGTCCGCAGCATTCGGATCTCCGCAGGCGACTCATAGGAAGGCCCCGTGAGCTGGGCATACACACCCTCCTGCAGAAAAATATCATGCTGCTTCGCCGTACTTCTGATAATATTCTGCAGCTCATGGTCGTAGATTGCGCTCATATCCGGAAAACGTGTTCCCAGTTCATCGATATTCGGCCCGATTAACGGATTGGGCGCAAACACGGATATATGATCGCGAATCAGCATCAGATCGCCTGCATGGAAGGAAGTGTTCACGCCTCCCGCCGCGTTGGTGAGGAACAAAATCTCCGCCCCCAGAAGCTTCATCAGACGTATGGGCAGCACTACATCCGAGATATCATAGCCCTCGTAATAATGCACTCTACCCTTCATGCATACCACGGGAACCTGATCGATATACCCGAATATAAAACGGCCTGCATGTCCGGGCACAGTGGACACAGGAAAGCCCTCAATCTCCCCGTAAGATATCTCGGCCGCAACCTGAATGCCGGCTGCATAATCTCCCAGACCGGAGCCCAGCACGATTGCAACATGCGGGACAAAATCCGTCTTTTCACGCACCGCGCGCATACAACGCATCAACTTCTCATAAACAGGGTTTTGGTTCTGACTCTGCTTTCCGTCCATGGCAAACGCCTCCCTTCTCAAACGACAGCTCTGTTGTTTAATATGTTTATTATACAGAATCCCTATACAAAAAGCAATTATTGGAAACTTTTTATTCCCTTTTTTCTCTTTTTTGACACCACCCCGTTTATATGATAGAATCAACCTAATCAACATCCCTGTCGCGAGCATATCCGATTGGTTGATTGCTCACGGAACTTAAAACAAGAATGGAGAAAATAGTGTTGAATAATCTGACAAAAAACAAACTTTTAAAAATACTATGTATCTCTTTATGTATCACCCTGTTCACCGGGTGTGGTTCCAAATTTTCGGAAAATGATCTTGCATTTAAAGACCTCGCCCGCAAATCCAAACTGACCGGTTCCGCGATTACCCTGATGGCGTCGTCAGATTGGGTGACAGATGCGGAGATGCAGTTGGGAACAAATTTTGAAGCCGCGACCGGTATTCAGGTGGTCTACAATTTGTATCCGGATGACGTCTATTTGGACACGCTTTTTGCCAAATTGGACAGCGATAATCCGCCGGATATCTTTATGACCCAGTCCGGATTGGCCATCAAAAACACTTATCAGCTCGACAAATACTCTGTTGACCTTTCGGACGAGCCTTGGATGACGGTCTATGATACTTTCTCGGCTGTAGAAACATCGATTAACGACCGCAATTACGGAATGTCCTACTTTGACAATACGACTGATTACTATATGATTTACAACAAGAAACTGCTAAACAAGGCGGGGGTTACAGAAGTCCCAACTACATATGACGCCTTTGTCACCATGTGTCAAAATGTCGCAGGCACCGGTGTGATACCTATTTACGAGCCAATGGCTGACGGATGGCACCAGACAATGCTATTTGCCGAGACAGGCCAGTTCCTTGAAAAAAGCCAGCCGGGAACCATTGAAAAGTTAAACGACAATACAATCACATTTGCGGAACTTGAATCAATGAAGCTTGCTCTGGAGCAGATACAAAATCTGGCGCTTAGAGGATACATGGGTAAAAATTTTGCAACGGACACCTATGACAATGCGGTGGGATATCTGGCAAACGGCGAATATGCGATGTGTATGCTAAGACCCGGAATGATCGATTCCATCGTATCCAGCGAAATGAACAAAGGTTTTGCTAAAGAGGATTTTGGCATCATGTTACTGCCTGTCTGTGACAACCAGATACTCAATGTCCACCCTACCGGGCCTTCAAAATACATAAGCAACGCATCCCAGAATATCGATGCCGCCAAATTATATTTGCAATATATCGCAACAAAGGACAACGTACAATATGTGATTGACAATGCCCACAGCGTGAACAATCTTCCTTTTAATTTGGGACAAGTCACCGGCCATGATGAAGTGACAATGGAATTCCTTGACCAGTTTGAAGATGAGCAGTCCGGTCTGGTTCTCCAGGATGTGGTTACTTATTTCAATGAACAATGGGGTGAAATCTCCAGTGATATTCTCAAAATGTGTGAGGGAACAATGTCTCCCGAGGATGTTCTGAACCAGATTGACGCAAGGCGGGCTTCCTTTGCGCAAGCGGCAAACGACCCTGCATGGAAATAATAAAGAGGGTATCCCAAAAGTCATGAAATGACTTGAGGGATTACCCTCTTTATTACAAATACTTCTCCTCAAAGTCCGCCACAGACAAAGGCTTTGAAAAATAATATCCCTGATAGATATCGCAGCCCACTCCCTTAAGGAATTCCAACTGCTCCTCTGTCTCCACGCCCTCCGCGACAGTCTTCATGTGAAGCTCTCCCGCCAAATCCACAATACTTCTGAGGATTGCATGGCTTCGCTCCTCATTGTCCGTATCCCCCAAGAACTTCATGTCGATTTTAAGCACATCCATACAGATATTTTTCAGCATGTTAAAGGAGGAATACGCGCTCCCAAAATCATCCATTTCGACCTCGAATCCCGCCTCCTGCAATCTCTCCACAAGGCGCACATGCTGCTTCAAATCATTGATAATCGCCGATTCCGTGATTTCCAGCTTTAAGTTCCTGGCATCAATACCGTACTCTTTCACAAGCGATACATAATGCTCATAAATATCAAGGGCATAAAGATCTTTTGCCGAGATATTGACAGATATATGAAGATCCTCCCTGCCCTTTTCCTTCCATTCCTTCAGCTTCGCACAAGCCTGCCTCCAAATACAGATATCCAACTCCGTGATTCTGCCGTTCATTTCAAAGAAAGGAATGAAATGTGCCGGGGGAATCAATCCATCCTCCCTATGCACCCATCTCGCCAAAGCCTCCGCACCGATTACCTTACCACCTTTGTCTACTTGCGGCTGCAGGTAAATCTGTATTTCTCCATGTTCAATTGCCTTAGTCAGCTCGGCGTTATAGCGTTCCCTCAGCATCGCCTCTTTCTGAATGCTCTCGTCAAACCATAAAATCCGCTTTCCATAATCACCCTTAACCGTATCACAAGCCATTGATGCCTTGTTGCAAATCGCCAACATATCCTGCGACGGCTCTGTTATCTCGTACACACCGACCTTTATGATCAAATTAAAGTTATTGGTACTATACGCTTTCGCCACCCTGTCTATCGCATCCAATAACTGCTGCGGGTCAAAGGCCTCCTTCGGCATCATTATGTAAAAATCGGATTCACCGATTCTGCCATATACGCAATTCGGAATATGAACCAGCCCCGTCCTTAAAGACTCCGCCGTCCGAATCAGATAGTCATCATATTTTTCCTGACCAAACATTTCCTTGAAAACCTTGAACTTCTCAACACTCGAGCAGGTCATGACAAAGTCAGTGTCCGGATGTTCCTCAAGCAGCTTCCTTGCCACTTCATGAAAATGCGCCTCATTATAAATCCCGGTGAGCTCGTCAAAATTGGCGCGGCGAACCATTTCCCCATAATTCTTTATGGATTCGGTGACATTTCTAATCCAATAAACGGTTCCGATTAACTTGCCGTCCTCATCAAGCGCCATATGCTGAATCTCGTAATAGTATGTACCGTCATCGCGGTCAACCGACATAACCCGCCCATTCCACGCATTCCCCACATTGGCCTCGGAAATTATTTTGGTCCAATACATCTCCTCATTATCTATTCCCTGCATCCCCTTAAGCCCGACCGCGTCGCCGTATCCTGCGGTTACAAATTGAAGCTGATGCTCGTCATCATATAACACGATACCATCATTCAATTTATCGACCACGAACCGCATCGCCCTCTGGTTCAGCTTTCTGGGCGCATAATGCACCGCCATATACACAATCACTATTTCGCAAAGCGCGAAACAAACCGCCTGCACCATAATAGGCTGATGCCTAAGCTGTGCATTCACACGGGAAGCCACCATCACTGCAATAATGATTGCAATACCCGAATACTTAAGCCGATATATTCTGGCGCTTTGGGTCGCCGCAATAATCAGCACGACCACCGCCCCGGTCAGGGTAATATAGCCCACTATGGCATATACATAGAACATGGAAAACACTCTGCAAATCCAGTATATATGATCATACCATCTGGCATGGGTGATAGTAAAAAAACTCTCCGAAAACATGCCCCAGATGAAAGCGGCCGACTCTATCACCGTAATCCAAAACAGAGGCGATTTATAAATTTTAAATAATCTGTATCCTGAGTAGCTGACAGAAAACCTGAAAATCATCATTGCATACCACGCAAAGGCAATATAGTAAAATGTAAATGCATAATACGCAATCTGCCTGTCCTTTGTAAGCAATATAACCATCACCGGAACAATAATCCCTGCCACCCCAAAAGCCATATTTCTAAGTCGCCTTAAGATGTCGGTTTTCTTCATATCACGGAGCTGAAAAATCATAATACTGTTAATTGCCAACAAAAGAAGCAAAAAAACTGTCATGGTAATCTGCATTTACTCATTTCCTTCCATAAGCTAATCGCCCTTCTGCAGGCATATCCGATCGGCTCATTGCTTGCGGGGATAAAATATGTTTATAGAAAATATTATAGCATATATCTCTAAATATTAATATCTTTTTTTGCTTTCCCGGTAAGCTGGTACTACATGTCATCAGGTATTCTGTTTTTGGCAAGAATAATACTATAATCCAGTTCTTCAGGCAATGTTGTATAGGTATTTCCGGCAGCATCATACCAGACATCAGTCTCTGCAGCAGTGGGCAGGACAGCTGCTGACCAACTGGGAAGCGTCGGAACATTATATGGTATACAAATTGTTGACAGACTGCTGCAACCATAAAGCATACGGTGCATATCGGTCACATTGCCTGTATCAAAGCTGCTCAAATCCACGCTTGTCAGGCTGCGACAGTTATTAAACATAAATCTCATATCGGTTACACAGCTGGTGTCAAAACCACTCAAATCTAAACTTGTCAGACTGCTGCAGTTACAAAACATACCTACCATATCTGTTACATTGCCTGTGTCAAAGCTACTTACATCTAAACTCGTCAGGCTAATACACGTCTGAAACATCCAGCTCATATCGGTCACACTATGCGTGTCAAAGCCACTCAAATCCAGACTGGTCAGACTACGGCAGTTCTGAAACATATAACACATATTTGTCACGCTGCTTGTGTCAAAGCCACTCAGATTCACACTTGTCAACCCACTGCAGTCAATAAACATAAAACTCATATCGGTCACGCTGCTTGTGTCAAAGCCACTCAGATCCACACTGGTCAGGCTGCGGCAGCCGGAGAACATTGAGCTCATATTTGTTACATCATGAGTATCAAAGCCGCTCAGATCCACACTTACCATTTCATTGCAGTGATAAAACATATAGCCTGCATCTTTTAATCCGGTTACACGAACCACTGCAGATTTAATCTTCTCCCGCTCACTATACCAAGGCTTTAAGTCGGAACCGGAAAACTCCCCCGTTCCCTCCACCGTCAGCTTTCCATCCGCGTCAATTCGCCATGTGATATTTTTATCGGTGCCGCCGGCAATGTCCTCTCTCTCAACGCCAGCCGCTGCATCCCCAATTCCTTCTCCCTCAAGCATTTCTGAAGGATCTACTTCCTGTACGGATATTCCCGTATCCTCCAGCGGACAAAGCAGGCTAAGCACCAGCGCTCCGAAAAAC
Organism: Acetatifactor sp.; assembly: GCA_029055435.1. Lineage (GTDB taxonomy): Bacteria > Bacillota > Clostridia > Lachnospirales > Lachnospiraceae > Acetatifactor. The sequence goes on along the minus strand of JAIDDH010000086.1, from coordinate 33,740 downwards.
ATCCAAAACAACACTACACCTACCGCTCTGATTTCCTTGTACTTATTTTTTCTCTTTCTGTGCATCCCGACACGCTTCCTCAACATAGAATCATTTATCACCTGTAAGCTGAACCTTCGTGGCATCAGGTATTCTGTTTTTGGCAAGAATAATACTATGATCCAGTTCTTCAGGCAATGTTATGTAGGTATTTGCGGCAACATCATACCAGACATCGGTCTCTGCAGCGGCGGGCAGGACCGCTTGTGCAGCGGTGGGCAAAGCGGCTGTACCACTGGCTGAAAGCGCCGGAATATTATATGGTATACAAATTGTTGACAGCTTACTGCAGCCCGTAAACATCCCATTCATATATGTCACACTGCCCGCGTCAAATCCACTCAAATCCAGACTGCTCAGACTACTGCAATTATGAAACATATTACCCATATTGGTCACACTACCGGTATCAAAGCCGCTCAGATCCAGACTTGTCAGACTACTGCAGTCATAAAACATCCAGCTCATATCGGTCACACTGCTTGTGTCAAAGTTACTCAAATCTAATCTCGTCAGACTCATGCAGCCATAAAACATCCATCTCATCTCTCGCACGCTGCCCGTATCAAAGCTACTCAAATCTATATTTTTCAAATCGCGACAGTTCTCAAACATACCATTTATATCTGTCACACTGCCGGTGTCAAAACTGCTCACATCCACGCTTGTCAGACCATTACAGTCACTGAACATATAGCTCATAGATATTACACTATGTGTGTCAAAACTGCTCATATCCACACTGGTCAGACCATTACAGTCGCTGAACATATAGCTCATAGATGTTACACTATGTGTGTCAAAACTGCTCACATCCACACTGGTCAGCCTGCTGCAATTCAAAAACATCCCGTTCATAGACGTCACGCTGCCCGTGTCAAAATTACTCAAATCGAGACTGGTCAGACTACGGCAGTTACGGAACATCCCCGTCATCTCTGTTACACTGCCGGTATCAAAACTGCTCACATCTAAACTCGTCAGACTCCTGCAATCCTGAAACATCCAAGTCATATCTATCACACTGCTGGTATCAAAACCTTTTATATCAAGACTTGTCAACCCACTGCAACCGGAAAACATCCAGCTCATATCGGTCACACTGTGCGTGTCAAAGCCACTCAAATCCAGACTGATCAGACTACTGCAATCACTGAACATATAACGCATATCAGTTACACTGCCGGTGTCAAAGCCACTTATATTCAGACTGGTCAGGCTACTGCAATGACTGAACATCTCGAACATATCGATCACATTATGCGTGTCAAGACTGCTCAGATCCACACTTGTCAACCCACTGCAGTCATAAAACATTGCATGCATATCAGTTACACTGCTGGTGTCAAAACCGCTCAGATCCACACTTCTCAGGTTACTGCAATGGCAGAACATATAGCTTGCATTTTTTAATCCTGTTACACGAACCACTGCAGATTTAATCTTCTCCCGCTCACTATCCCAAGGCTTGACGGATAAACTGGAAAATTCCCCTGTTCCCTCCACCGTCAGCTTTCCATCCGCGTCAATTCTCCATATGATATTTTTATCAGTTCCGCCGGCAATGTCCTCGCTCTTAACGCCTGCCGCATTCTCAATTTCTTCTCCTTCAGATATTTCTGAAAACTCCACTTCCTGCATGGACAGCTCCCTATTCTCCGGCAGATAAAGCTTACTAACCACCAGCGCTGCAAAAAGCATACAAGCCAATGCTCCGCCTATCACTATGATTTCTTTTTTGATTTCTTTTTTGTTTTGCTTTAACACCTATTTTTCCACAGAAACACCCTTCATTGCCAAGTCTACAATTTCATCAACAGTAGGCTCTTTAGGCAGACCAACCAATTGCGGATAATAGATTAAATCACTTCCTCCCGGGTGCTTGATTCCTTTCTTGAATTTTATAACTAACGCATGGTGTTCTTCTTCTGTCAATAGTCTCCCAGTCTTTTTATCATGCACACTCATAATTGTTTCCACCAAATCAACGAGTTCTTCCCTCGATAGTTTCTCTTCCATATTGCTGCCTCCTCATCAATCCTATATACTTGTATTGTTATATTATATACAAGTCACTCTAAAGCATCAAGCAAATCGGAGATTCTATCCGCAAAAAAGCCCATGGGCGAAACGGGTACACCGTCCGCCCACAGGCTTTTCTGAAACATAAGGACCACTCTCAAAGCGCAATATCCGTTATCTGATAAGGAATCCACAGCCTTAGATGATGATACACACCATACCGCCGTTGGAATCATTTACGATCTTCTGCATGGTATCCTGAAGCTTGAGCTGGCTGTCATCCCCGATGGAAGATACCTTGGTGGTGATGCCATCGTTTACCAGCTGCTCCACTGTCTTGCCAAATATATTGGTATCCCAGATGCTCTCCTCCATATCCGCCTGATTGATGTAGCGCACCAGATCTTCCGCCTGCTGTTCGCTCCCCACAATAGGGGCGATCTCCGTCTCGATATTAGCGCGGATCATGTGGATGGAGGGACTGATAGCTTTGATCTTCACGCCGAATTTATTGCCATGACGTATCAGCTCCGGCTTCTCCAGGCGGATTTCATCCTTCTCGGGCGTCACCACGCCATAGCCTTTGCCGCGCACCATATTCACAGCGTGCAGCACCTTGGAATACTCCTTCTGCATAGCGGAAAATTCACGCAGTTTTTCAATCAACTGGTACTCATCCTGAATCTTCTCACCGATCATCTCCGAGAGCATCTCGTAATAGTAAGCTTCATCCACATCCATTTGAACGCGGATAACACCATTGTCCAGATGAATTCCGTCCATCTTACAGCGCTTCACATAGTCGCTCTCCATCTGCACCGGGCGCTCCAACACATCCCGGATGCGCTCATAATCCTTCATGAGCGTTCTCACGCACTCTATAATCTCCTGCTTCATCCGATTGTCACCGGGCAGCATTTCCACCCACTTGGGCATATAGAATTCCATGGCAGAGATAGGGAACTCATACAGCACATGCTCCAAAATCTCGTGTATATCTTCCTTTTTCAGCTGCTCACAATTGACGGGCAGCACCGAGACATTGTATTTGCTCTCCATCTCCTCCGCCAGCCGCTTCGTATCTTCGGAATAGGGCTTCTGACTGTTTAAGAGCACCAGAAACGGTTTATGTATGCGCTGCAGGGCATTGATGGTTCTCTCCTCCGCCTCAATATAGCTGCTCCTTGGAATCTCCGAGAAGCTGCCGTCCGTGGTCACCACAAGACCGATGGTGGAGTGATCATTCATCACCTTGTCAGTCCCGATCTCCGCAGCCTGGGTGAAAGGGATCTCCTCCTCAAACCATGGAGTTTTCACCATGCGTTCCTGATCTTCCTCCAGATGTCCCGCCGCACCGTCCACCATATATCCCACGCAGTCGATGAGGCGCACCCGAAGCTCCACGTCGCCGTTTAATTTGATTTTCGCAGCCTCATTAGGAATGAATTTGGGCTCGGTGGTGGTGATGGTCTTTCCGCCCGCGCTCTGGGGCAGTTCATCCATGGCTCTGGCGAGCGCATGCTCATCCTCCATATTGGGCAACACCATCTCATCCATGAACCGCTTGATGAAGGTGGATTTCCCGGTACGCACAGGACCCAGTACGCCTATATAGATTTCGCCTCCGGTCCGCCTCTGTATGTCGGAATACAAATCGTATGTATGATTTGATGCATAATCCATAACAAAACCTCCTGCCGATACTGTTACAGTATACGCAGGAGGTTCTGAAAGAATGCTATTTCATCACGATTCTCTTGAAGTTTTTCTTGCCGCGCTTGACTACGATGCCCTCTCCGGCAAACTGTTCCGGCGCGTAAGCCGTCTTGACATCCGAGACCTTCTCTCCATCCACTGTGACGCCGCCCTGTTCCACTGCACGTCTCGCCTCGGAGCGTGAGGCCGTGAGCCCGGAAGCCGCAAGCACACCCAGAATATCTATTCTGCCATCCAGGAAGTCGGACTCTGTGAGCTCATAAGTGGGCATCTCGGCGGCATTTCCTCCCGCAAACAATGCTCTGGCGCTCTCCTGTGCCCGCACGGCTTCCTCCTCCCCGTGTATCATCTTGGTGAGCTCATAAGCCAGGATTTCTTTAGCCTGATTGAGCTGGCTGCCCTCCCATTTATCCATCTCATCAATCTGCTCCAGCGGCAGGAATGTCAGCATGCGCAGACATTTCAGCACGTCCGCATCCCCTACATTTCTCCAGTACTGATAGAACTCGAAGGGCGAGGTCTTCTCGGGGTCAAGCCACACTGCTCCCTTCTGGGTCTTTCCCATCTTTTTGCCCTCGGAGTTTAAGAGCAGCGTGATGGTCATGGCATAGGCGTCCTTGCCCAGCTTTCTGCGGATAAGCTCTGTGCCGCCAAGCATATTGCTCCACTGGTCATCGCCCCCAAACTGCATGTTACAGCCGTATTTCTCATACAGACACAGAAAATCATAGCTCTGCATGATCATGTAGTTGAACTCCAGAAAGCTCAACCCCTTCTCCATACGCTGCTTATAGCACTCTGCGGTGAGCATACGGTTCACGGAGAAATGTGCTCCAATGTCACGGATGAATTCAATATAATTCAAATCCCTCAGCCAGTCGGCATTGTTCACCATCATGGCCTTCCCCTCACCAAACTCAATGAACTTGCTCATCTGCTTCTTAAAACACTCGCAGTTGTGATCGATGAGCTCCGTAGTCATCATATTTCGCATGTCTGTGCGCCCGGAAGGGTCGCCGATCATGGCAGTCCCGCCTCCGATCAGCGCGATAGGTTTGTTGCCCGCCATCTGAAGCCGCTTCATCAGACACAGCGCCATGAAATGTCCCACATGCAGACTGTCCGCCGTGGGGTCAAAGCCGATGTAAAACACCGCCTTTCCATTGTTGACCAGCTCCTTGATCTCCTCCTCGTCCGTGAGCTGTGCCAGAAGTCCTCTGGCCTTTAACTCGTCAAATACCGTCATTGTCTTTCTCTCCTTTTTTGATTTTAGTGTGCAGGTGTACACAAAAAAAGCCCATCCTGTAAAGGACGGGCCTGCGCTCGTGTTACCACCTTAATTCCCACAGGACTCGCGCCCTGCAGCTTTGTGAGTATCCATCAATACTATGAGTATATATCCATATCATGAGTATCCATCAATACCCTGGCAGATATCGGTGCCTCCGGCAAAACCTACTCTCTTCCTCCATGCCCGAAATGATTTCTAACATGGCCTCTCATTTCCTATTTCAGCTTTGCTGCTCCGAGATGTATTTCCCATTGTCCTTCTTGCGCCTCTCACCAACCGGCAACTCTCTGTCAGCCTGTAGACATAGGTACTTCTTCTCTTCATCGCTTTCTCTGATATTACTTTTTGTGATGTTATGTTCCTCATTATACAAAGAGTTTTCCGGGCTGTCAACAATCTTTTAGAATTTTTATGCCATTTCTATACCATTTCTATACCGGCTTCTCTTGCAAACTGCTGAACGGTTTTAACTCTGACAGCTATCTGAAACCATGTATTCAAAGTATCAAAATTCTTCTCCTCCATGATTTTCTCAGTCAAATCTCCTGAAACCTCTCCCTTGTCGCACAAAAGCTGTAAAATGAATTCTGCTTTTCCTTCCGCTTTCCCTTCTGCCTTTCCTTCTGCTTTCCAATCACTTCTCATCTCATCCACTGCCTGACACATATTGTATCCTCCCTCGTTCCAATAGTTCTCTGTTTTGTTTTAATGTGGAAAAAGGCATAAATGCCATGGCAGAACCGCCATAGAAAAACTTGAATAAAGATGTTGTTATTGTAATACACTCTGCATATCCTGTCAAGCTAAAAGCCCTGCCTTGACTACTATTCTCATTGGACCTATAATACTTATACATTGCTTCTGACATATATTAAATCAAATATAAATATTAAAAGGGGGATTTTCGATGTTTCAGTTTACGGAGGATTGCAGGACAGGCATCAAAGAAATCGATGCGGAACATGAATATCTTTTTGAACTATTGAATCGAGCCTACGCTCTGGCGTCCGCAGACATACAGAAAGATCAATACAGGCAATTGAAGGATATCATCGGGGAGCTTGACAACTACGCAGAACAGCATTTTGAGCACGAAGAGGCATACATGGAAAAAATACGGGATCCCGAACTGATTCTGCAGCGCTCCCAGCACGCCTATTTCCGGGAAAAAATCCTCGCATTCGATTTTGCCAATATCGATGACACTGAAGACCAGCAGCATGTTCTCACCGATCTTGTAGCTTTTCTCGCCAAATGGCTCTACCGGCATATTCTCGGCAGCGATATTCTCATCGGCAAGCTTCCGCCCCTGGAAGAGTGGATGATTCGGGAAAATCCCTGTGAATTCACGGACGATTATCTCGTGGGAATCGACCTGATCGACAAAGAGCACAGAGAATTGTTCCGCATTGTGGAGCGGGCGGATCAACTGGTCAAATCCTTTGACTCCTCCTCAAGCTATGATAAGATCATGGCAATCTTACAGGAACTGAAGGAATACACAAAAGAGCATTTCCGGGATGAAGAGGAATATATGGAAAGCATCCGTTACGAAGGTCTCGACGCGCAGAAACGCGCGCACGAAGCCTTCATCGACAAACTTGAGAATGTGAATCTGAATGAGATCGAGGAACATCCCGAGGAGTATCTTCAAAAGCTGCTTGAATTTCTGCTCGGCTGGCTCATCAATCACATACTGTACACTGATAAAAAAATACCGAATGGTATCACTTATTAACCATCAATTTGATCATGGCCTGATTCAGACCGTCCACTGTGAGCTTATACATAGGAAACAGTTCCTTCACCGCGGTCTCCGCCTCCCGCCAGGGAGCATAACCCGGCGCCATCTTGGGATTGAGCCACACAATCTTCTTATAATGCCGCTTCACAAGCTGCAGCCAGTCATAGCCGGAGAGCCCGCCATTAGGGCCGCGATAATTGCCCGTGGTTGAATACAGCTCCTCCGGAGCCATGGCGGCATCCCCCACAATAATCACCTTGTAATCACTGTCCACATTGCGGAACAGCCAGTCTGTATCCACCCAGTCTCCGTTCTCGCACTCCGGCGTCTTGTAAAGCTTTGAGTAGATACAATTGTGAAAATAGTAAGTCTTCACGTCCTTGTAGTGATTGGACTTGTGTACCGCCTGAAACAGATCATTCAACAGATTACTGAAAGGAATCATGGTTCCGCCGGAATCCATCAGCAGTAACAGCTTCACTGCATTTTTGCGTGGCTTCTTCATGACGATCTGCAGACATCCGCCATTATTGCAGGTCTTGTCCACCGTGCCGTCGATGTCAAGCTCCGACTCAGGAATATCGAGCCTTGAGGAAAACTGTCTGAGCTTGCGAAAAGCAAGCTGAAACTGCCTGTTGTCCAGCACCTTGTCATCCCGGAAATCCCGATACTTGCGGGCGCCCACCACGGCAAACGCAGACTGATAGCCAGTCTTGCCGCCCACGCGGACACCGCCCACATTGCCGCCCATATTGCCGAAGGAGGTCTTACCCATGGTTCCGATCCAGAAGCTTCCGCCGTTGTGCTCCTCATTCTGATCCCGCAGTCTCTGCTTGAAGGTCTCCTCTACATCCTCTTTGTCCACCTGGATATCTTCCATCTGATTCAGATGATTTCTGGCCTCTTCGTGGGCGAGCTCCACCATGTCGGACTTGTCCAGCCACCGAAGCATCTGCGCTCCCACTTCCGTCTCCCGCTGTGCCGCCTTGAAGCACTCCTCAAAAGCCATGTCAAATTTATCGAAATCCGTCTCACTCTTCACCAGAATCATCCGGGCCACATAATAAAACTGCGTGAGCGAACTGCCGCAGAGCCCCTTGTCCAATGCCTCCTGCAAAGTCAGGAATTCTCCCAGCGTGACATGCAGCCCCTTCTCCCGGAGGGTCTCAAAAAAATTGATAAACATACGCCTCTCCTCTAATCCCTCACAGCCGTGTCACCGTCTGCCTACAGATTCGCAGAATGTTTCACCAGCTCCATATCCTCGTCCTTTTTCACCACCACACCGATAAAAGGCAGGGCAGACTTGATAGTCTCCGTGGGGATGCCGCCAATCTGCAGTGCGTTCACCCAGTCGATTAGCTCCGAGGTGCTGGGCTTTTTGCGGATATCTCTCATACCCCGGATATTGTAAAACACCTCCATGGCCTGAGCCAGCAGATGCTCCTCCACATCGGGAAAATGCACCTTCACGATCTCCGCCATCAGCTCCTTGTCAGGGAAATCGATATAATGGAAAATACAGCGGCGCAGAAACGCATCCGGCAGTTCCTTCTCCGCGTTGGAAGTGATGATCACAATGGGACGATGCTTTGCCTTCACCGTGCGCTTGGTTTCATTGATATAAAACTCCATCTGATCCAGTTCCCACAGCAAATCATTTGGAAACTCCAGATCCGCTTTGTCAATCTCGTCAATCAAAAGCACCACCTGCTCCTCGCTGTCAAAGGCCTCTCCCAGCTTGCCCAGCTTGATATAGCGCGCAATATCATCAACACCCTCCTCGCCGAACTGCCCGTCATAAAGTCTCTGGATGGTATCGTACACATACAATCCCTCCTGAGCCTTAGTGGTGGACTTGATATTCCAGATAATCAGCCGCTTGCCAAGCGCCTTGGCCACAGCCTCCGCCAACATGGTCTTGCCGGTGCCGGGCTCTCCCTTAATGAGCAGGGGCTTCTGCAATGCCATCGCAATATTCACACTGGCCATCAGTTCCTCGCTGGCCACATATTCTCTCGTTCCCTGAAATTCCTGCGCTCCCATACCTGTCCTGTTTCCTTTCCCGAATCACGATTTTATTTTGATTACTCACATGTTACACTATTTTTAAAACAAAAGCAAGCTTGCCTAATCTCCCCCGTACCATTTTCTTTTTCATCATTTGTCCTCTATAAACGCTAAAAATGCATACCAAACTTTACATTGCGTTTATTATGTGATAATTTATATTTTATACTTTATACAATAAGAATCGAGGAATGATTATGCAGAATACAAGCCATTACCATCAGACACTCTCCTTCGAGGTGTTCCCTCCCAAGCAGGACGAAGCATTTACCTCCGCCTATGAAACTCTGGACAAGCTGAGCGCTTTAAATCCCGCTTTCATCAGCGTTACCTATGGCGCAGGCGGCAGCCGCTCCAAAAAGACCATCGACATCGCCTCCTACATCCAAAATACTCTGCATATCCCCGCACTGGCGCATATGACCTGTGTGGGCAGCAAAAAGGAAGACCTTCTCAGTGTCTATGATGCCTTAAAGGCCGCCAATATATCCAGCGTGCTCGCACTTCGCGGCGACCGCCCGAAAGATATGAGTGACGAGCAATATGAGTCCAGAGATTTTTCTCATGCCTGTGATATGATTGCTTTTCTGAGAGAACACACGGATTTACAGATAGCAGGCGCCTGTTACCCCGAGAAGCACCCGGAGTCCTTCAGTCTGGAGGCAGATTTGCAATACCTTAAGAAAAAACAGGAGGCCGGAGCCGACTTCTTTATCACACAGATGTTTTTTGACAACGACTATTTTTATACCTTCCGCGACCGGGCGCTGCAGAAGGGAATCACTATTCCCATTCATGCGGGCATCATGCCCATCACCACCGCAAAGCAGATTGGAACCACCATCTCCCTGTCCGGTTCCAGCATACCGAAAGCTTTGGCGGATATCATCGCCAAGTACAGCGACGATGCGGAGGACATGCGCAAGGCGGGCATCGACTATTGTGTGCGTCAGATACTTGATTTAAAACAGATCGGCGTGGACGGTATTCATATTTATTCCATGAACAAACCGAAAACGACTGCAGAAATTGTGGCGGCTATCTCATAGCCGCCACAGTCATTTCTTCAACTATTCCACATCTCATCCGAGATCTCTATCTTTTTATCCCTGAGCATCAGCTCCTTCACTGCCGCATCCGCGCTCTTGTCCTCGAACAGCACCGCGTTGACCTGCTCGATGATGGGAAGCTGCACATCGTACTTCTTTGCCAGCGCCATGGCCGCCCTGGCGGAATACACACCCTCCACCACCATCTGTACCTCGTCCATGGCTTCCTTCATGGTCTTGCCCTGACCCATGAGAATACCTGCACGGCGGTTTCTGGAATGCATGGAGGCACAGGTCACGATCAGATCTCCGATACCGGTGAGACCACAGAATGTCTCAAAACGGCCGCCCATAGCGGTACCGAGCCTTGCAATCTCGGTGATGCCTCTGGTAATCAGCGCCGCCTTGGTATTGTCACCATAGCCCAGGCCGTCCGCGATTCCCGCCGCCAGCGCCACCACATTCTTGAGTGATCCGCCCAGCTCGATTCCCAGCACATCCGGGCTGGTATACACACGGAACACTTCACTCATAAAAAGATTCTGGATGTACTCCGCAGTGGCTCTGCTCTTTGCTCCCACCACCACGGAAGTGGGCAGCCCTCTTCCGACTTCCTCCGCATGGGAAGGCCCGGATAACACCGCCACCTCCGCCTGAGGAATCTCCTGCTCTATGATTTCAGACAAAGTCATCAATGTCTCATCTTCAATACCCTTGGCCACATTGACAATTTTCTGACCGGGCGCCACAAGACTGCTGATGCGGTTTGCCGTACTTCTGGTATAGGAGCTCGCCACCGCCATGACAAGCAAATCCCTGTCCCGCACAGCCTCGGCATCATCCGCAGTAAAAACCATATCCTCCGCCAGCTTCACGCCTGGAAGCATCTTGTGCTCATGCTGCTTTGAGAGCATTTCCACCTCAGACTCCAGCGCAGACCATATCGTAATCTCATGTCCGTTCTTGTGCAACAGCACAGCAAGCGCAATGCCCCAGCTTCCGCCCCCCAGAATACTAATTTTTGCCATATCTCCTCTTTTCCGCAGCCGTCCACCGCATGGCCGTCCGCTGTTTATTTTTTATGTCATTATTTTTCATCATTTTTCTTGGTCAGATAAGTCTTTCTCTCTTCCCCGTGAATCAGACGCTTGATATTCTCCCGATGCTTCCAGAACGCCATGACCGCAAGGCATAAGGACACCGCATACATTTCATATAAAGCCGCCTGGCTGGTTTCGGCAAATACCCCCAACTGCCCGCAGACCACTATCTCGATCATGAAGCCCACATACACCAGCAAAGAACCCAGAGATACATAATGGGTGGTAAATAAAATGCCAAAAAACACAATCACGCCCATAGGTATAAAATAGGGATGCAGCGAGAGAATCAGGCCCGCTGTGGCAGCGATACCCTTGCCGCCTTTAAATCCCATATAAAAAGGGAAATTGTGTCCCAAAACCGCCCCAGCTGCCGCATAGATGCACAGCAGGTAAATAGTGTCGGGATGACTGCCTCCATAGAGCAGTCTGGTGACGCACACCGCCAGAATACATTTTGCACAATCCCCCAGAAGGACGATTGCACCCGCCTTCTTGCCAAGCACCCGCAGAGCGTTGGTAGTACCAGCGTTGCCACTCCCGTGCTCTCTGATATCAATACCATGCAGTTTCCCGTAAAAATAGGCTGTCTGAAACAGTCCGAACACATAACCTATCGCCAAACAAACTATACGCTCCATCGCTACTCCTTCTCCTTGCGCTCCCTGATGATAAACCGCAGAGGTGTTCCCTTAAATCCAAAGGTGTTCCTAATCTGATTCTCAATATATCTCGTGTAGGAAAAATGCATCAATTCCTTGTCGTTCACAAAAATCACGAAAGTGGGCGGTTTCACGGATACCTGTGTGATGTAATACAGCCGAAGCCTTTTGCCCTTGTCCGACGGGGGCTGCTGCATGGCCACCGCCTCCGCCATAATCTCATTCAGCACACCTGTCGCCACGCGCATGGCATGATTCTCGCTGACCATATCGATGGTCTCAAAGAGCTTTGGCAGACGCTGTCCCGTCTTGGCGGACACAAACAAAATCTCCGCATAAGGCATGTACGACAGGGTGTTTCGCACCTTCTCCGTAAAGCGATAAATAGTCTTATCATCCTTCTCCAGCGCATCCCATTTGTTCACGGCGATAATCACCGCCTTGCCTCTGTCGTGGGCAATACCCGCAATCTTGGCATCCTGCTCGGTGACGCCCTCCACAGCGTCGATGACAAGCACCACAATCTCTGCCCGCTCCACGGCGCTGACCGTGCGGATGATCATATATTTTTCCAGATCTTCCTTGATTTTATTTTTGCGGCGCAGTCCCGCAGTATCGATAAAGACATACTCTTTGTCATTGTAGACAATTTCCGTGTCCACCGCATCCCGGGTGGTTCCCGCAATGTCGGACACAATCAATCTCTCCTCACCCAGAAGCTTGTTGATCAAAGAAGACTTACCCACATTGGGCTTACCCACAATGGCCACCCGGGGACGCTCGTCCTCCTCTTCCTCCCCGGCATCCTCCGGGAAGTGAGACACCACTTCCTCCAGCATATCCCCCAGTCCCATGCGGTTTGCCGCCGAGATGGGATGAGGCTCCCCGATGCCCAGATTATAAAACTCATAGACATCCGCCATATACTTATCAAAGCTGTCAACCTTGTTCACCACCAGCACCACCGGCTTGTGGGAACGCCTCAGCATATCTGCCACCTTGGAATCCGCGTCCACAAGCCCCTGTCTGACATCTACCAGAAAGAGGATGACATCCGCCGTCTCCATGGCAATCTCTGCCTGCATACGCATCTGGGACAATATAATGTCCTTGGAATCCGGCTCGATACCACCGGTGTCAATCAGTGTGAAACTCTTGTCCAGCCAGTTCACATCCGCATAAATCCGATCCCTTGTGATACCCGGCGTATCCTTTACAATCGATATATTCTCCCCCGCCAATGCGTTGAACAGGGTGGACTTGCCCACATTGGGACGTCCCACCACCGCCACGATCGGCTTGGATTTATTCTTCGTCATCTCAGTCTCCTCGTTCACTCTCTTCGCTTTGCCGCCACAGAATCTGCCGCCGCCAAAATACTGTCCAAAAAGTCATATCCACTTGATTTTACAATATAAATCGGAACTTGTAAAGTTTCTTCCAAATCTGCCACCGTCAAATCATCCAAAAACACACTCTCCCCGCTGCGCAGGACATTCTGGGGCAAAAGCAGATATCCGCCAAGCTCCCGGCCTTTGAGCTGATCCCGGATATCCTGACCTGTGAGAAGACCGGACACCGTGATACACTCCCCGAAAAAATCATTGCGGATGGCATAGACCCTGATATCGATATCCGGGTAACACTCCGTCACTTTCCGGCACATGTTTTGAATATACGGGTACGCCAGATAACCCGTGGCTACGGAGAGAACCGTGCGTTCTCCGGTGCCTTCTTTTTTATTTGCAGCGCCCAGCGCATCCTGAAATTCTTCCAACAGCAACCTGAGCATCCCCACGCCGTTTTCCAACTGCAGATAACCGTCATAGCGCTCCTGCTCGGGCAGCTCCTCCTCCGCCAATATATACCACTCGTCGCTGGCGTGGATAAAATGCGTGCCGTACTTCTTATAGCATTCCGACTGATAGCGATGTATTGTGCGGAGCACCTCCCGGGCATCCTCCTTTGTAAAAGGCTCCAGCGGATACAGACCATCCCTGAATTTGGACAGCCCCACAGGTACCACGGACACACTCTCCAGATTGGGAAGATACTTTGTCAGCTCCCTTATGCTGAAATCCAGCTCCTCCCCATCGTTGACTCCCTTACAGAGCACAATCTGTCCATTCATGATAATGTCCGCCTCATACAGCCTGTCCACCTTCTTTAAGGCCTCCCCCGCGAACCGATTATTCAGCATCCGGCAACGCAGTTCGGGATTCATGGTCTGAAAAGAAATATTGATAGGCGACAGACGATACCGGCAGATTCTGTCTATATCATGCTCTGACATATTGGTGAGCGTCACATAATTGCCCTGTAAAAACGAAAGCCTCGAATCGTCATCCTTAAAATACAGCGTGTCCCGCATACCCTTCGGCATCTGATCGATAAAGCAGAAAATGCAGCGATTGTGACAATGGCGGTACTCATCCATCAGTCCGTTCTCAAACTCGATTCCCAAATCCTCATCCGGCTCCTTGTCTATTTCCAAAAGCCACTGCTCTCCGTCCGGTTTTTCTACCAGCACCTCTATATAATCGTCCTGAATCAGAAACTGATAATCAAAAATATCCTCTATCTCCGTATTGTCGATGGACAAAATTTTATCTCCCGCCCCAATCTCCAGCTCCTGGGCAATACTGCCCGGCTTTATGGACTTTACAACATGTTCTTTCTTCATCATTATCCATCCCTGCCTCCTGCCGACACCGTATAATGAGCAAACACAATATTTTATGCCGGACTGTAACCTTCATTCCTTTATCATACAAGAAATTTCTTGACGTGTCACTACCGGAATGATATAAATTAAGTGTTGGCTTACTATTAAATCAAAAAGATACAAACTGAGAAAAGGATATCCTTTGGAGGAAAACCATGCCTAATCTACGCGAACTGGAAAATGCAATGCCTGTAGCTCCTTTAAAGATTGCTGCGCTGCCCTCCGCAGAGCGGATGGGACGCCGAATCAATAACTATATGGTAAACTTTCGCAGAAGTATTCATAATGACAAGGTTAAAAACGATCCCGCCTTTCATGGCTATATTGAAAATAATTATCTGGTGGATTTACATATCCCCCGCTTCGGCAGCGGCGAGGCAAAGGCTGAATTTGGCGAGACCATCCGCGGCAAGGACTTGTTTTTGCTGGTGGATGTGTGCAATCACAGCATTACCTATGAGATGAACGGCTATACGAACCACATGTCCCCCGATGACCATTATCAGGATTTAAAGCGAGTCATCGCCGCATGTAATGGCAAAGCCCACCGCATCAATGTGATTATGCCCTTCCTGTATGAAGGAAGACAGCACAAGCGAAATGGCAGGGAGTCTCTGGACTGCGCCTATGCGCTGAGAGAGCTGCGTGACATGGGCGTGAATAATTTCATCACCTTCGACGCCCACGATCCCCGAGTGGCCAATGCCGCTCCTCTGAGCGGCTTTGACAATTTCACCCCGCCCTATCAGTTCGTCAAGGCACTCTTAAACGCCGAGGACGATCTGCTCATCGACAAGGATCATCTGTTGGTCATCAGCCCTGATGAGGGCGCACTGGATCGCGCAATCTACTTTGCAAGCGTCCTGGGGGTAGACACCGGTATGTTCTACAAGCGCCGGGATTATTCCACTATCGTAAACGGCAAAAATCCCATTGTGGCTCATGAGTTTTTGGGCGACAATATCGACGGTAAGGACATCATTATTATCGACGATATGATTTCCTCCGGCGGAAGCATGCTGGATACCGCCAGACAATTGAAAAAAATGAACGCCCGCCGGGTGTTCATCTGCTGCACCTTCGGACTTTTCACCGACGGCCTCAAAAATTTTGACGCAGCTTACGAGCACGGCGATTTCGATAAAGTTGTGACCACGGATCTGACCTATCTGCCCCCTGAGCTCTATTCCAGACCTTATTTCATCGAGGCAGATATGAGCAAATTCGTCACCTCCATCATCGACTTTATGAACCATGACGTCTCCCTCTCCAATGTGCTGGCTACCACGGAGAAGATGCGCGGCATTCTGGACGCGTACAACAACAGGAAAAACGTGGAGATGGATTTTATTTGACATTGTGACAGACAAGTTTCACGTTATTAAAGAGCTTAACAAAGCCCTTGAAGATTTGCGAAGAAGTTTAAGAAATGATATGGATAAAGATGCACGAAATACTTGACAAATATCCCAGTTTTACGAGCCATATACGTTCAAAGAAATACTTCGCGATATTTACGCATATGCTAAAACCAGAGAAGAGGCAGAACAAGCCTATGCCTATTGGGTGAGACTTTGTAAGAATAGTGCCTGCCGTGGCTCTATTGCCAAAAAAGGCAAGTTCAACTACAAGGACGAATGATAGGCAAAAATACAAGCGAGGCATCGTAAGGGTGTCTCGCTTTATGATTTTAATCGTCACTCATATCAAATTTGGGCTTTAGTGATTACGTTTGCGCGAAGTTTCAATACTTTTTTCGGGCAATAATTCTTTGCCAGTCGAATTATCATATATGAACTGATAATAGGGAATACGCTTAACACCGTTTACTTCTTCCGTCATACTCTTCGTCAGAAGAATTTTCTTGTAATCATCAGGAAGAATATCCAGATTAACATTCCTCATTCTTTTATCAGAAACGGATATTTCTATTGCCCTTCCCCCGATAGAAACGTAATCAATCTCCACCCCCTTGCTGTCACGGTATTCAAAACACCCGTTTGTCGGCAGCAAACTTCTGACGTGGCATTCTACAATACTTCCAAGCAAATCTCTCGGTAATTCTGTTACCATTTTGTCTTTTAGAACATTTTCTATCAAATCTATATGGAACATCGGGTAGTTGATTGTAAGATTGAACCTTGCGAAAAGCTGAGGATTCCGATACCATTCATTGGTTTCTTGCAAGAACGTGCTTGCAATATACGGGTCAGCCGCCAGTTCATCTGATACATAAGTCAGTGTTGTAAGTCCGCAATTCGACAAAAATTGCATAGCAGTTTTGCAGTCAAATGCCGACATAGCTTTAAAATGCTTGTAGTGACCACCTGTAGCAAGCATTTCGGCAAATTGATTCGCATTAGCAAAAGTCTCGTATTTTGTGTGATTATGAAGATTGACAAGAGAGGCATAAAGCACATCTAAAAGCATTTCAGCGTCCAATTCATCAACCGAATTTCCGACAATATATTCTACTGCTTTCCTATTGGATATAACAGTTTCATCAAGGCAGCCTTGCAAATACTCTTTTGTGTTTTTAAAGCAATCATAAAAATCTCTGACATTCAAAAGAAAGTCAAGATACGTTTTTTCCGAAACCTCTGTAGTACCTCTGTATGCTAACCATTCAGGATAGCTCAAAAATCCCGTTCTTATGAACGCAGCATTGCCACCACAAGCGATATGCCCCCAAAATTCAAGGGCGTTGGACGGACTTCCCGTAAAAACAATCTTAGTGTTTTTGTTTATAACATCACTGAACGCTCCTGCAATTTTGCAGATTTCTTTATCGGGAAGTGCCATATATGTTGCTTCATCGATCAAGTAAGTCGCTTCTTTGTCGTTTCGTATATCGTCAAGTATCCGATTTGTGAACTTTCTTCTTTGCTCATCGGTGTCAAAGTCCGCTTTCATATCTACATATACAGCATTGGGCAAACTAGCAGCAAGTTGTTTCATACAAACAGTCTTTCCACATTTTCTCGCTCCAAGGATAAATGTTATACGTTTGTTTTTGGCTGATTTCTCTGCCTCAAAGTAAAAGCTACGTTTGAAATCATATTTATTACTCGTCTTTTTTTCTTCGTTGGAATTGCCCACCATATTTTCTTTAGAAGCTCCTTCGTTGCATTGTTAAAATACTATCCTTTTTTTCCACTTGAAATCGTTGCATGTGGTTCGTGTGTGTTGCACCAGGGTGTACATCTGTCTATAAATACTTTGAATTGTCCGGGAATATCTGCCCAATACGATGGAGAAACGGAAACTATTCTATCCGCCCATTCATATTGCTCTATGATTATTTTTACATCATCTTCTTGAAAGCATTCTGCTGTTGTGTGACATCTTCGACACCCCTTGCAATACTTAATCTCATAGTCATCTATGCATAGGGTTTTCACATTATTTCCATCATTTATAAACTGGCTGACCAATTTTACAATTTCAGCAGTAGCGCCATTTTTTACCGGACTGCAATTAATAATCAAAATATTCATATACCCCTCCACAAATATAATTCCTTTAAGAGGAACTCGTTGTCTCCACATGCTCGGGAAAGCGTATCACCGCCTTGAACAGGTCTCCGTCCAGCCGGATGTCAAACTCTCCGTTCTGCGCCCGCACCAGATTCTTGGTGATATAAAGCCCCAGCCCGGATCCTTCTGTAGTTCTGGAGGTATCTCCCCGGATAAAGCGCTCCGTCAAATCCGTAGCCTTGATATTCATCTGCCGCTCGGAAATATTTTTAAGCGATATCTCCACGATATTGCCTTCCTCATGCTCCTCCACCGTCAAATCAATATAGACTCGGGTCTTTTCCATGGCGTATTTGTACACATTATTAAACAGATTCTCCATGACGCGCCACATTCTGCGGCTGTCCGCATAGATATAGGCCGGCTTGCTGCCCCCGTCAAAAAATATCTGCAGTCCCTTTTCTCCCAGATGGTCGGACAATTCTCCGATGACCTGATTCAAAAGCTCCGCCAGATTCAGTCTCTCCATGTCCAGCTCGATATTGCCGGAGGAGAGCTTGGAAGCCTCCACCAGGTCATCTGTCAGCTGCTTTAACCGCTGGGACTTGCTGTCCAGCACATCGATATAGCTCTTGGCCGGCTCCTCCTCCACACCCAGTCTCTTTAATAAATCCACATAACTGATAATGGACGTAAGCGGCGTCTTGATATCATGGGAGACATTGGTGATCAGGTCTGTCTTCATCTGCTCATCCTTCATGCTGGTGCTCACAGCCTTGCTGATGCCCTCTCCAATATTGTTCACCGCATCCGCCATCTCGCGATTACTGCCGTGGAGACTATCCACATCCAGTTTAAAATCCACCTCTCCGTCCCGGATGCGCCGGATAGCATCCACAATATCCAACCACTCTCCGTTATGTTTGAACAACAACACTCCCACAAACCCGTCCAGCACAATGAGAACCACGCCCAAAAGAATTGCCCACAGGCGGTACTGCCACAGCCGCATACAACCCCAGATGCCAAACAGATTTACAATCAAAAAGATATTATATGGAATCAGTGTGCTCACAGCCGCATTATGATGTGTCAACACAAACGCCACTGCCTTTCGGAATGAAACCACGAGCCAGTGAACCAGACTGTCACTCCAGAGATTCCCCGACTTGATGCGCCTGATCAGACTATACCATACGATACACAGGCATAGACTCAGCACGCCTCCATACGCCGCGTAAGAACCATATTCATAAGTCTGCGCTCCCGTCACTCCCATGATCTTCAACGCATGGTTCTCATACACGGTATCTGCAATCATAAGCAGATATTGGCCGCCGTAACGGGCCGCATACACAAGGAGCACGCAGAGTACCGTAAAGACTTCTGTCCAGATATGGTCAAAGCCATTCAGATAGTGATGGATATTTCCCTCGCTGTCGTAGGCAGTTCCCGCCGTCACTGTGAGATATCCCGCAATAAGTATCCACAGACCGAACAAAAATCCGATCGTCACCATGATTCCCGTAATATTCGGCACAATATTTTCAAACAATATATGTGCACTGTAAAAAGCGTCCCCCGGTACCGCATAGGAAGTATCCACACCAACCCAGATGTGGGTGGACTCCGGGTAAGCATAATTATATTCATTCAGATAATTGTGGATATCCATCTCCGTCAGGCTGGAATTGCCGCTAAACTCCAGGCTGTCGGGATAATAGATAAAGTAGCGCCTGTATTCCGAAAAATATTCCGTGATATCCTCATCCGTGAACCCTGCCAGCTCCTCCTGATTGGTGTAGGTACGGGTAATTCCGTCATCCGTCACCACACGCATCACATATTTCAGATTGCTGTTGGACTGATAGAGGCTATTGCAGTTTTGATACAGGGCATAGCTGGTGGACAGACCGTTTATGGTGTCCACGATATTGCTCTGAAGCTGCATATACTCAATCCAATTCCCCGCATAAGCCGTGATTCTTTTTTCTTTATCCGCCGTCTCATAATGTCCATTCAACATGGGGAAATACACAGTGACACTACCGTCATCTTCCCTGGATACATCCACCATGTCCACGGGAATCTTTTGCAGGATATAAGAAAAAGCCATATCCTCCAACTGCGCCTCCGTATAGAGAGTCATTGCACTCGCTATGGCCTCCAGCTCTTCCTCAGACTTGTCCCTTTTATCTTCACTCTCCTCATTTCCCGCTGCGCTCTTGCTGTAATAACGCTTGATCTCCGGGACAAAAGCCTCATCATAAAAACCGATAAAAGAAAGCTCTCCGCCCGGGCGCAGTTCAAAATTATACGGGGAGACCGCGGGCCCGAAATAATTCACGAAATCCGACATGCTCATGGCCCGATTGGTGTATTCCACGCCGTATTTTCCCCATTTGATCAGATTCTCCAGCTCATACAGCGCCGTGACGGGACAATTATTTCCCGTCCCCTTGCGCCCGGCATACTCCGTCACATCGATGAGCTTGGAGGAGTCAAACACCCCTTCCGTCTCCAGCTGCCCCTTGATTACCACCAGTCTGGTGATATCAGCAACCGCCGTCTGAAAAATATCCCGGAACAAGTCGCTGTCCTCAAACTCCGGCTCCGCATCCAGAGGCGCCAGGGCATAAGTCGTCGGCCCATCCATGGTCTGCACCGTCAGATAGGAATTGAATAGAATCGTAGCCAACGCCACCATGATACACATGGCCAGCAGATGCTGTAAAATTCCCAATATCAACCTTCGCAGGGTATGCTTTTTCATAATCGCTCCTATTGCTTGTCTATTTTATAGCCGACCCCCCAGACCACCTTCAGATATCTGGGCTCTTTGGGATTAATCTCAATCTTCTCGCGGATATGGCGGATATGCACCGCCACAGTATTGTCCGCTCCGATGGCGTCCTCATTCCAGATGCTCTCATAAATCTCATTGATGGAGAATACCTTGCCCTGATTCTTCATCAACAAAAGCAATATATTGTATTCGATGGGAGTCATCTTCACCGGCTCGTCGTCCACAAAAACCTGTTTATTCTCGTCGTTGACCACCAGACCGCCCACCTGATACACAGCCTTTCCCACGCCGTCCATGCTGCCCAGAGAGGTATATCTGCGAAGATTGGAGCGCACCCTTGCCACCAGCTCCAGCGGATTGAAGGGCTTGGTGATATAATCGTCCGCGCCGATATTCAGTCCCAGAATCTTGTCCGTGTCCTCCGACTTTGCGGACAGCATGATAATCGGAATGCTGCTGTACTCTCTGATCTTCAGAGTGGCGCGGATACCGTCCAGCCTGGGCATCATGATATCCATGATCAGAAGATGGATATCCTCCTTTTTCAGGAGCTCGATCGCCTGCTCCCCGTCATATGCCTTATAGATATGATAGCCGTCCTGACTCAAATAGATTTCAATAGCATCCACAATCTCTCTGTCATCGTCACACACTAAAATATTTGCCATGAACCTAAACCTCCTGATTAAGAATGTATAAAAATGCCGCCAGATTGCCTCTTCTCCCATGGCTGGCCCGATGAGAGAACAGATAATCGGGATTGTGGCAGGTACAGATATCCGTCACCGATATCTGATTCTCGGGAATACCCGCCCGCATCAAAATCAGCTTATTTGCCAGCCATAAGTCCAACTGATATTTACCCGGCTCCCTGCCCGGTGTCACAACCTGTGTGCCATCAAACTGCACCGCAAACTGTGACGCCACATCCTCGCTGACCTCATAACAGTCCCTGCAGATGGAAGGGCCGATGGCGGCAATACAGTCAGACGGCTTGCTCCCAAAAGTCTCCGTCATCCTTTTCACCATACACGCGCCCATACCGTCCACCGTGCCCCGCCAGCCGGAATGCGCAAGCCCGATGGCGCGCTTTACCGGATCCACAAAATACAGAGGGACACAGTCCGCAAAAAAGCATGCCAGCACCACGCCGGGCTCGTCGGTGATCAAACCGTCGATATCCTGATAATCCTGGGGACGCACCACACCCTTGCCCTTATCTGCAGCCGTCACATGGCGGATATTGGTGGTGTGCGTCTGCACGGAGGCAGCCACATCCTGCGGCAAAACGCCCAGAACACCGCAGATACGCCTGTAGTTTTCCAGCACCGCCTCCCTGTCGTCTCCTCTGGTAAAACTCAAATTCATGGCGGCACAATCCCCTGTGCTGACGCCGCCGAGTCTGGTGGTGAAAAGATGCCCCACCATGCCCGTCCCTGAGAGCGCAGGAAAAGTGAGGTATTCTATGGAATCCGCCGCATTCTGCCGTAAAACCTCTCCCCCCTCGGCACTGTTTCGAATGATTCTATACATCTGTTTTCTGTCTCCTCAATATCGATTTCCTGCGGCAATATGCGGGAAAGCATTTTGTATCCATCGGATATCCTCCCCCTGAATTGCCAGCACATCATAACGCACGGGTGTATTGTCCCCTAAATGGTGCAGATAGCGATAATAGTCCGCCGTCCGGCAAATCCGCCGCTGTTTGCGTCCGCCCACAGCCTCCAGAGCGGTGCCGCGGCTCCCGCTCCCACGGTATTTTACTTCCACAAAAACCAGATAACCCTCATGATGCCCTACAATGTCTATCTCCCCCTGCCTGCAGCGGAAGTTCTGTTCCGCGACCCGCAGCCCGCGGGCGGTCAGATATTCAGCGGCTACAGCCTCCTTGGCGCTTCCGATCTCTCTGGTGTTCAAATAACTCTCCTTCTCTTATGTTCAACTCTTTTATGTTCAATCCTTTTATTTTATCTTGCCCTTCAATTTATCCATGGAGTCCACAAAAATCAAAATCTCTGCCACAACTTCATAGAGCTCCGGCGGTATCATTTCGCCGATCTCCAGCCGGGATAAAGTGTCCGCCAGCTTGTCGTCCCGATGGACGGGCACATCACTCTCTTTGGCTCTCTCTATGATCCGCTCCGCCAGCGCTCCCCTTCCGCTGGCGATGACCTTCGGCGCATCCTCCGACGGATCGTATTCCAGCGCAATCGCCTGTTTGATTTTATTTTTGTCCTTGTCTGCCATACCGCTCCAATCTATGCCCGGACGTCAAACGCATACTGTGCCACGGGCTGTCCATGCTCCTTTGACAAAATTCCTTTCATACCGCTCTCCGGCGTCTCCTGACCACCCTTCACCTCCATGGCAAAGCTGCAGTCATAGCCCCGCTTCTGCAGACGCTTCGTGAGCAGTTCCATATGTCCCTCCAAAAAATCCAGCATCTCATCATCCGCCACAAAAAATCTGGTATTTACATGCTCCGCCTGCATGGTCACATACACATCCACCGGTCCCAGATGTTCCATGTCCAGATGTAAGAGAGCGCTGATATTGCCCTCCTTTGCAGCCAGACTGCGCTTGTTGGTATATACATACAAATCCCCGTGCGCGTCTCCCTGCTGCAGCCTCAAAGGAAGCTGTATATAAGTATAAGCCTGATTGAGCTGCTGTAAAAAATCCAGATTCTGGCTCATATTGCCCGCTGCTTTCCCAGCGGTGGAATTGGTCTGACCGCTCTGCTCCAAAGTCTGCGTCAATGTCTTTAACTGTCTGTTCAGCCTGGAATACAACTCTTCGACCTTGTTGGCATCGGCCACATCCTCAGGCTTGATGGTCCAGAGTCTGGACAGTCCCTCCGAGAGCACATGCTGCGCTCCCTTATTGGCCAACAGTCCCCTCAAAAGCGGCTGATTGCCGTCTCGCAGCCCCTGCTCCAGAAGCTCCTGCAGCGCTTTCGCCTGCTCCGCCGGATCTCCGCCCTGCATTGCCTGAGCAAGCTGCTGAAGCACGCCCCCGTAGGCTTTATCCTCTCCCACGGCATTCCGTACCAGATTTAACAGTTCTCCCGCGGCAAAATCCCGGACGTTTTCCTGCGCCTGAGCATTTCCCTGCACCTGAGTGTTCTCCTGCGTCTGGGCACTTTCCCGCCCGACAGCTCCTGCAGACTCCGAATCCCCTCCTCCGGGAACAAGCTTCTGAACGCCCTCTCCGTTCTCTGTCACGATATATTTCACGGCATTGGTCATCGCCTCTTGGCGGCCTGTGCCCGACGCCTGAGCCGTCTCTCCCGGAGTTTCGCCCACCGTGTCCGATGCGGCGCTCTCCGCCCCGGCCTCTCCGTCCTGCACCGTCTGTCCGTCTTCCGTCAAAGCTTCTGTCGCACCGCTGTCTCCGCCAAGCTCCCGGATCATCCCGAGAAGCTCCTGAAACATCCGCGCCGCACCTTCGACATTTCCCTCCGTAACCATGGCTTCCATGGTCTCCGGGAGGGCTCCCAGCACCGTATGCATTCCCTCCACCAGTTGATGCGTCATATTTTTGTAGGAACTGATCTGCGCAAGATTCTCCTCGTTCACCGGCAGCCCTAATTTATGCAGATCCACCACATCGGAGATAGACGCCCCGGGAAAAGCATTCACATCCCGGAACATTTGCTGCAGAGAATTCCTGTCTACGGGAAGCCCCTCCTCCATCATCAGCCCGGTCATATACACCGTACTCTGATTGATGGGAAGCGATGCCATCTCCAGGGCCTTCATTCCATTGACCTGACTTGCAGTGTTGGCAAACAGAGGGCTTAGCGTCAGCATCTGTCCATTGTTTCGCACTTCAAATGTCAAGGTTTTGCCCATCTCCAGATTCATATTCCGGTCGATTTTAGCCTCCAGGATCAAATCATCCGAAACTTTGATCTGTACCTGACTGCCGTTTCTGGACACTACTTCACCCTGAATGGTCTGCCCCGGAGCAAGAGACTGAATCTGACGGCCCACAAGCCCCGCATTTCCCCGGCCCGGGACAGACTGCGTCTCCATCCTCTGTGTACCTGTACTCTTTGGTTGTCCGCCCGATAAAATATCCGACAGTATCATGCTCCTTGCCTCTCTACACAAAATTTTTGATAAAACTTTTCCTGTGGATGGGGGTGGGTCCGTTTTTCTTCAAAGCTTCGATATGGGCGCTGCTTCCATATCCTTTATTGCCCGCAAAACCATACTCCGGAAATATTCCGTCATATTCCTCCATCATCCGGTCTCTTGTCACCTTGGCGATGATGCTCGCGGCGCCGATGGAGATACTCTTGGCATCCCCCTTGATAATCGGCACTTGCGGGATATCCACACCGGGAATCCTCACGGCGTCGTTCAACAGAATATCCGGCGCAGGGGAAAGCTTTCCGACAGCCTCCCGCATGGCCTCATAGGTGGCCTGCAGAATATTGATCTCGTCGATGCGCTCCGGCGAAGCATATCCCACCGCCCATGCCACCGCCTGCTCCGTGATGACAGTATAAAGCTCTTCTCTCTTTTTTTCGGAGAGCTGCTTGGAATCATTTATATACAGAATGTCACAATTTTTGGGCAAAATCACGGCCCCGGCCACCACCGGTCCCGCCAGCGGGCCCCTTCCCGCCTCATCGATGCCACAGATATAGGCATAATCTGCATATTCCCGCTCATAGCGCTTTAAATTATCGATGCGCGCCCGCTCCTTCGCAAGCGCCTGCAGGCGTTTTTTTGCAGCCTGCACCAGCTTCTGCGCGCCTGCCCTCTCATCGTTTTCATAACATGCTATAAAGGCAGGCAGCTCATCTTCACAAGCTGCCTGTAACTGATTTTTTATCTCTGTCAGACTAAC
The DNA here is from genome assembly GCA_029055435.1 of Acetatifactor sp. GTDB lineage: Bacteria > Bacillota > Clostridia > Lachnospirales > Lachnospiraceae > Acetatifactor. The sequence goes on along the minus strand of JAIDDH010000086.1, from coordinate 8,180 downwards.
CATTCACTCGCCCTCCGTCCTGTCACTGATGTTTCAGTACACTCAATTTATTAAGGGGCCAGATACGGACCCACGCCCTTCCCACAATATCGTTCCGGTGGATATTGCCGACAACCTCTGTGCGGCTGTCGCTGCTGTTGTTGCGATTGTCCCCCATGACAAAGTATTCATCCTCTCCTAAAACAACGGGCTGCGCCGCCCTGCCCACCATCTCCGGCTTGATAACCTCTCTGCCGTAGGACTCCCGCAGAACTTCTCCATCGATATAAATATTTCCGGAGGTGTCGATCTGAACCGTCTCACCGGGCAGTCCGATAATGCGCTTTATGTAGTAAGTGTCCTCTTTGTATTGAAACGGAAATACAATGATATCAAAGCGCTCCGGATCCCGAAACCGATAAGATATCTTATCCACGAAAAGATTGTCCCCGTCAGAGAGCGTGGCCTCCATGGAGGAACCGTCCACCTCCGTGCGCTGGACGACAAAGGTGACCAGCGCCCATGTAGCCGTCAGCACAAAGAGCAGATATAACCCTGTATTTAAAAGTTCTTTAAGTATTTTTTTCTTCTTCATTGCTGCTTATACCTCTCCACTCCAGTGTCAGACGGCCCAGTCCGGTCACTGATGATTCAGAAAACGAAATTTATTAAGCGGCCAGATACGGATCCACGCTCTTCCCACAATATCGTTTCGGTGGATATTGCCCACGGCCTCCGTGCGGCTGTCACTGCTGTTGTTGCGGTTATCCCCCATGACAAAGTATTCGTCCTCCCCTAAAACAACAGGCTGCGCCGCCCTGCCCACCTTCTCCGGTTTGATAACCTCTCTGCCGTAGGACTCCTGCAGAATTTCTCCATCGATATAAATATTCCCGGAGGCATCAATTTGAACTGTCTCTCCGGGCAGTCCGATAATGCGCTTTATGTAACAAGTGTCCTCTTCGTATTGAAACGGGAATATAATGATATCAAAGCGCTCCGGATCCCGAAACCGATAAGATATCTTATCCATAAAAAGATTGTCTCCGTCAGAGAGTGTTGACTCCATGGAAGAACCCACCACCGGTGTCCGCTGGACGACATAGTTGCTCAGAAGCCATGCGGCCGCCAGCACAAAGAGCAAATATAGCCCTGTATTTAAAAGCTCCTTAAGTATTTTTTTCTTATTCATCGCTACTTATGCCTCTCCACTCCAGTGTCAGACGGCCCAGTCTGCCGCTGCGAAAGTCATCGATAAACAGTGCCGCCGCTCTGGATAAATCCGGCTCTCCACCTTTGGCGATGCATTTTCTGCTCTCAGCAATGCCTGCCAGAACCCCTGCGGCCTCTTCTTCCGTCAGCTCCGTTGACTGCAGCCACGCTCCGTCCTCCAGACCGTAGCGCCCGGGAACAGCCTCGGGATAATATCGGTGAATAACCCGAATCAAATCGCAGGCCAGTTCCTCCTGCACAATGATTTCATCGTTCATGGAACCGATAAAGGCCAGGCGCATACCGACCTCCTGATCCTCAAATCTGGGCCAGAGAATACCCGGTGTGTCCAGAAGCTCCAGATTCTTATTCAGCCGGATCCACTGCTTTCCCTTGGTGACCCCCGGCTTGTTTCCGGTTTTTGCGCATGCTTTTCCCGCAAAAGAATTGATGAAGGTAGACTTCCCCACATTTGGGATTCCCACCACCATGGCGCGCACAGGACGATTGACAATACCCCGCTTTCTGTCCCGCTCCAGCTTCTCCCTGCAGGCCTCCTGCACCAGCCCGTCTATGGCCTTTAATCCGGCGCCGGATTTCGCGTTGATCTCCAGCACATGAGCCCCCTGCTCCTGAAAATACTGCACCCATTGTCTGTTCTGCGCCGGGTCCGCCAGATCTGACTTGTTCATAAGCACGATGCGGGATTTGTTTTTTCCCAGCTCATTGATATCGGGATTGCGGCTGCTCAGAGGGATGCGCGCATCCAACAGCTCTATAATCAAATCCACAAGTTTTATATTTTCCTGCATCATACGGACCGCCTTGGTCATATGACCGGGATACCATTGATAATTCATATCGACTCCAATCTCATTTGATAAAACCTATCCCCGCTTCCTTGCAGGCAAGCCTGAGCCACGCTCTTCCGATAATATCCACATCCCGCACCTGTCCCACATTGGCCGAGCGGCTGTCCTCACTGTTGTTGACATTATCGCCCATGCAAAAATACTCTCCCTTTCCCATGGTGAGCTGATTCTCCGCAATTCCCGCCTCCAGAATTTTCTCACTCACCCATGGACTGGTCTCTCCATTCACATACAGGACGCCGTCCTCGATAATGACGCTGTCCCCGGGAACCGCCACCACGCGCTTTACATAATAATGCGCATTCTCGTTGCCGTTTGGCAGAAAAATCACCACATCCCCGGCCTTCGGCGAAGAGAGCACATAACCAAAACGGTCTACCAGAATTTCCTGACCGCTATAGAGCGAAGGTTCCATGGATACTCCCACCACATGAGTGGTCATCCCGAAAAAATACACTACCACTACAGCTATAAAACCCGCCGCCAGTATGCCGAAAATCCAATTAAAAATCTCCCGCAGGACGGCAGCGCTTATTTTCTTTTTGCGCTGATAAAAACTCAGTCCCTTGTGCCGTGCCATATTCCATCACTCCGCATTTGTCATTTGCCGCTTTATGAATTGCCATTCGGCTGTCTCTTGCCTCGAATATGGACACATTATATCATAGATTACGCAAATAGAAAAGGGCAATCGCATCCTCTGCAATCGCCCTCATTCCCTGTGTCAATTACTTTACAAGCTCTTTTACCTTTGCCTTCTTACCTACACGGTCTCTCAGATAATTCAGCTTAGCGCGTCTCACCTTACCACGTCTCACAATCTCGATCTTCTCAACATTGGGAGAGTGCAAGGGCCAGGTCTTCTCCACACCGATACCATTGGAAGTCTTTCTGACCGTAAAGGTCTCTCTGTTGCTTCCGCCCTGTCTCTTCAGGACAACGCCCTCAAACACCTGAATTCTCTCGCGGTTACCCTCCTTGATCTTACCGTAAACCTTTACGGTATCGCCCACATGGAACTCATCCACAGTCTCCTTCAGCTGTTCAGCTTCGATCTCTTTGATAATATCACTCATAATGAGCCTCCTTCATAAAATGGATGTTCTTAATACATTGATTCTGTAACAGAGGACCATCTCGTTTTCACAACAAATAGTATTTTATCACAGCGGTTCTGTAAATGCAAGCATTTTTCACATTTTGCCTTTATGTATGTAACGGTCCAGTTTGAAATATTGTAAATGCTATTCCAACAATGTCGGCGGGAGAAGGCCGGGACACCGACTGAATATAGCCCTTGCAATATTTCACACGAAGCGATGCGAGACCTCATGGCACAAATTAAAAGGAAACGAAATCACAGCCCTGTCTGCCGGGTAAAAGAAGCAATGCTCTCCGCTCCGGCGGCAGCCTTCAGCCACTGCTGCAAAACTTCCAGATCACACTGGGCCAAAATATGCCTCCGAAGCGCCTCCGGGACTGTGCCCAATTCTTCCAGAAGAAATAGAATCGATTCCGCTTTTCCCTCAGCTTTTCCCTCAGCTTTTCCTTGAGTCATTCCTTCGGCCATTCCCCGCTCGTACTCGGTCTTTCGCATGGCGCGCCGGGTCTCCTCCTCGTCATACTCAAAAATACTCATAAATCTGACCTCCGCCTTGTTGACCAGAAGGAATTCCCTCAGAATCCCCTGATCGATACACTCGTCCACCGCCCGGTCTACCGCCTCATGAATGGGAAGAGACCCGGCGTATGATCTGACCTTGTCCACGTACTGCATATATTCCCCAAGTGTCTGACACTGTGCTTTCAAGGCTTCATTGCACCCGGCATTGATGTTGAGCACCTGCACGATAAGCTCCAGTTCCGGTGCCGGCATTCCGGCAATCTCCCCTTCCTCCGCCGCTCTCCCGTGACCTGCATAGGCATCCGAAAGCCGCAATAACATCCTCTCCGGACAAGGTGCAATCCCATTGTAGAACACCATGAAATGAGGTGCCGGAATGGGAACCAGCCTACCGCCATAAAGATTCTCCCCCGCTGTGAGCCTCGCATACTCCGCGGCCACATACTGCAAAAATCGCAGCGGCATGTTTGGATTCACGGTGGACTGATGCTCGAACAGATAGAGGTTCAAGTCAATCAGCAAAGCGATGTCATTCTTGACCCCAAGGTATACGGCACTCTCCAATGTGACAATCTCCAGCGCCGCCGGATCCTGATAACCGCTTCCTGTGACGGCATTGTAAAGCCCCAGAAGCCTCATCCGATCCCGGAAAAGCATCCGGAATACCGTGTCCTTATAACAGCGGTTCGGGCGCGTAGTCTCCGCCCCAGGACGGGTTTTCCTATGTTTTCTCTTCATAAGTACCTCCTTTGTGGGGGGCATTATTTCCCAAAAAGAAATATCAGAAAACCCGACTGTTCCCGTCCCGGCTTCCCTTGACCCCCGTGCATTTTGATGTGTGGGTAAAAGCACAGATTTCATTTGAAGTCAGACGGGAGAACTCCCAGAGACATGGCATCGCCATGGATGAATCCAAAGAATATATGCTTTTAAAGAAAGTATAACAGAGCTATACTAAATTGGCAAGGAAATAATTCATAGTATGTTGACTATTGGCAATAGTTCAGCCTGAAATATTGCCAATGCTATTCCAACAGTGTCGGCGGAAAAAACCGGGATAGTTTAGCAGGCGGGCTGCGGTTGAGTGTTTTCTAATAGTGCGGTTATAGTAACTTGCAATTTGTGGGTCGGCACTAAGATGCATCCGTGCATCATAGTGCCTGAAATGCGCATCCATGCGCATTTCACCCTTGTCTCTCGCACGCACTATAAGAAAACGCACCAACCTCCGCCAATGCCCACTGAACTATCCCGGCCTTCTCCTGCCTCGACACTGACTGAATATAGCCCTCGCAATATTTCAGACTGAACTGTTACAAAATCCAAACTCCTCTAAAATTTAAGCCATGCGGCGAGAGGTTTCGCTGTAACCTTAAACTTGACGGTCTTGGTTCCGCCGTAATCGCCCATACCTTTGATGGTCACAGTGGCGGTGCCCTTCTTCGTGTTGTTCTGGTAGCTGCCTGGCACAATAGTGTAATCCTTGCCATAGGTGAGGGTGGCGCTGTCTATCTTCACAGTGACATCTTTCTCACTCAAAGTTACAGGAACTCCCGTGTAAATCTGGGGATTTACAGTAATCTTTGCCTTGGAGAAAGAGACCTTAGTGATGTGATAGGTTGCGGACAATGTTCCGGTATAGCTACCTTTTCCGGTTGCCGTAACTTTTACGGTACTGCCTTCCGGAACGATATCCGCTGTAGTCAATACAGTTTCAGTTCCGTCAGAATTTATCAGTGCATAGGTAAGTGTCTTCTCATAGTCCGTACCAGCCGTGAGCTTTTTGCCATTTGCGTCTGTCAGCACAGGCTTTACTGCATATTTGCCCGTTTTGTTCACATAGGCAGTGTCCGCCGCTGTGATAGTCACGTTGCCGTCTGTCTCCAGATTGCTCACCCCAATAGTAAACGGAATAGAGATGATTCCCTTGAAATTGCCCTTACCTTTGATAAGCATTGTAGGGGCTTTTGCATCGCCTGCCGTTGCAGGCTTCTTATTATTCTGATAGGTGACAGTATAGTCCTTTTTCGTCTCTAAAGTCTTGCCATTGAAGGTCAGTGTCAACGTCGGTGTCGCCCCGCCTTTAACATAGACTGTTGTCAGGTTCTTCGGAACACCCTGCAGCTTTCCTGCTTCATCCGCCTGTAAATCATAGGCCATGATTTTGAAGGACTTCTTCACGGTGCCGGTATAGCCGCCCTTGCCTGTGACAATCACGGAAGCGGTGCCTGCAGTCACTTCCTTCGCATAAGAAACAGTATAGTCTGTTCCTTCCTGCAAAGTCTTGCCGTTTAACTGCACCTGTATATTTTGTGTCTGGGCAGTTCCAGTGTAAGTTTTATCAACAACTCCGGTAATCTGTGCTTTTGCGAGGGATTCCCCTTTAATCTGGAAAGCCACCTCTTTGCTGCCCGCATAGCTGTCTCCTGTCCCGGTAACAATAACGGTAGCCTTGCCAGCCTGTGTGTTGTTGCGATAGCTCAGAGTATAGTCAATGCCATAGATAAGAGTGTCTTTGCCCACCTTCACCGTGATATCCTCTGTGCTCAAAGTGACAGCGCTGCCCGTATAATCTTTTGCCTTGACGGTTACTTTCGCATTGGTGAGCAGGGTCTTATTGGTTATGGTATAGGTTAGGTTCTTTGTTCCGGTGTAGTTTCCCGTTCCAGTGACGGCAACCGTGTAAGTTCCAGTCATCTGATAAGCACCGGACTTGCTTTCATCCGGATAGCTTACTGTGAAGTCCGTCTTATTTTTGAGCTTCCTACCCTGCCAAGTCAGAGTCGGAACCGGTTTCTGAATCTTGTTACTCTGTGCCGCAATCAGTTCCGCAACTGTCATATCCTCTTCCGTTATGTCCTTGGGATTGATGACGAAAGTAATGGTCTGTTTGCCGCTATAGTTGCCTTTTCCGGTGACGGTGATGGTGGGAGCGGTCTGCTCCGCGGTGGCATCGTTTGCCTTGATGTTGTTTTTATACGTTACGGCGTAATCCGTCTTTTCAGTCAGACGACGTGAGCCATAGTAAACCGTAACAACAGGCTTGATGGCGCTGCCGGTATAAATCTGGGCTGATACGGCGCTGATACGGAAGGTGCCATCGTCCGGGAATGTCGGATCAGTAGGGTCGGTCGGATTGTTTGGATCATCAGGATCAACTGAATTTTCCAATACAATAAATGTCACACTCTCGGTCAGCGTGTCAGTGCCATCATTGTAGGATATTGTCAGTGTTTTGGTTCCGGGCGTATTCATATCCACTATACTCATGGTATAGCCCTGAACATCAGCATTATCCCCCTGATAAGAAAGGGTAATGGTTCTACCATCCGTTCCGCGGTATTTCACTGTCAAATCTTCTGGTTGGATAACACTACCCGGCTCATAAGAGGTCTTCGCCAGCCGAACCATAAGTTTTGCCTGCATGGCATCAGGAGCAGGTATTGCGTTCTTGGTAAGAACAATACTGTAATCCAGCCCTTCCGGCAATGTTGTGTAGGTGTTTCCGGCTGCATCAAACCAAACATCGCTTTCCTCAGTGATAGGCAAAGAAGCTTTAGAATCACCAAAAAGTGCAGGAACATTATAGGGTGTATAAAGTGTTGACAAGTTGCTGCAACCATCAAATATGCATATCATGCCTTCCCACCAATAATAGTAGTCATCATCATCATATTCTCCATCCTTTATTTCCCTTATATCAAAACTACTCAAATCCAAACTCGTCAAACTACTGCAACCACCAAACATATAGACCATAGCCGTCACGCTACTCGTATCAAAACCACTCACATCCAAGTTTGTCAGACCGACACAATTCTTAAACATACAGCTCATAGATGTCACGCTACTCGTGTTAAAGCCGCTTACATCCAAACTTGTCAGACCAACACAATTCCTAAACATATAGCCCATGTCTGTCACATTGCTCGTGTTAAAGCCGCTTACATTCAAACTTGTTAGACTACTACAGCCATCAAACATATAGCACATGTCTATCACGCTGCTCGTGTCAAAACTGCTCAAATCTAGGCTTATCAAACTACTGCAGTCTCCAAACATACCATCCTTAAAATTTACATTCATGGGTATGCCTCCCATATTGGTCACATTACTTGTAATAAAACTACTTAAATTCAAACTCGTCAAACTACTGCAACCATAAAACATACCGCTCATAGATGTCACGCTGCTCGTATCAAAATTGCTTACGTCCAGACTTGTCAAACTATTACAATCATAAAACATACCGCTCATATCCGTCACACTGCTCGTTTTAAAACCGCTTAAATCCAGACTCGTCAGACTACTGCAGTAAGAAAATATAAGCCCCATAGATGTCACACTACTCGTATCAAATCCACTTAAATCTAGGCTCGCCAGACCGCGGCAGTTAACAAACATACCGCTCATATCCGTCACACTGCTCGTGTCAAAGCCGCTTACATCCAAACTCGTCAGACTATTGCAGCCACCAAACATATTGCTCATAT
>JAIDDH010000085.1 GCA_029055435.1 Acetatifactor sp. | reverse complement strand
AAATACAAAAACCCCACCCCCCCCCCCGCCCAAAACCCCCCCCGGGTCTCCTGCCGCCGCCCCCGATGAAACAACCCTCACAATACTTCAGGCTGAACCGTAACAAATAAATTAGAATGAGGACAAAATCATGATTCTTTCCTGCCAGAATATCTCAAAGGCATTTATCGATAATCAGGTTCTGCAAAATATTAGTTTTCATATTGAGGATTACGAGAAGGCCGCCATCGTGGGCGTAAACGGCGCGGGCAAGACCACGCTGCTTCGCATCATCGTGGGGGAAATGCAGCCCGACGAGGGCATAGTGACTTTCGCCAAGGACAAGACCTTCGGCTATCTGGCCCAGAACGGCGCAGTGGACACGGAGCATACCATCTATGAAGAGCTGCTCTCCGTGAAACAGGAGCTGATAGCGCTGGAAGAACAGCTTCGGAAAACGGAGAACGAGATGCACCATGCACAGGGGGCTGCTCTGGAAGCTCTGATGAAACGCTACAGTGATTTGACACACGCCTTCGAGACGGGGGACGGCTACGCCTATCGCAGCGAGCTCGTGGGGGTGCTTAAGGGTCTGGGCTTTACCGAGGAGGAATTTGACAAATCCGTAGCCACACTCTCCGGCGGACAGAAAACCCGTGTCGCACTGGGCAAGCTCCTTTTGCAAAAACCCGATCTGATTATCCTGGACGAGCCCACCAACCATCTGGACTTAAATTCCATTGCATGGCTGGAGACTTATCTTTTGAATTATAAAGGCGCTGTGCTCATCGTGTCCCACGACCGCTTTTTTCTGGACCGCATCGCCACCAAAATCGTGGAGATCGATCAGAGCAAGGCGACTTCTTTTCTGGGCAATTACTCGGATTATGCCGTCAAAAAAGAACAGCTCCGGGCAGCCGCCTGGCACGCCTATCTGAACCAGCAGCGGGAAATCAAACATCAGGAGGAAGTCATCGAAAAACTCCGCTCCTTCAACCGGGAAAAATCCATCCGGCGCGCAGAGAGCCGCGTAAAGACTCTGGAGAAGATGGATGTGTTGGAAAAGCCCACCGAACAGCGCACCGATATGCATCTTGCGCTAAAGCCCTACCGCACCAGCGGCAACGACGTGTTGACCGTGGAGGGCCTGAGCAAATCCTTTGGCGCACAGACTCTCTTTCAAGATGTAAATTTTGAATTAAAGCGCGGCGAACATGTAGCTATCATCGGGGACAATGGGACCGGCAAGACGACTCTGCTCAAAATTCTGAATCAATTGCTGGAGCCTGACGCCGGCACTTTCCGTCTGGGAACCAATGTTGAGATCGGCTACTATGATCAGGAGCATCATGTGCTTCACGATCAAAAGACTCTGTTTGACGAGATTTCCGACGACTATCCCTATCTGACCAACACCGAAATCCGCAATGTGCTGGCGGCCTTTCTCTTCACCGGGGAGGACGTGTTCAAACAGATTCAGGACCTGAGCGGCGGTGAGCGGGGGCGGGTGTCCCTCGCAAAGCTCATGCTCTCCGAGGCCAATTTCCTGATATTGGACGAGCCCACCAACCACCTGGATATTCTCTCAAAGGAGATTCTGGAGGACGCCCTGAACGGCTATGAGGGCACGGTGCTCTATGTCTCACATGACCGTTATTTCATCAATCGGACGGCTCACCGCATAATGGATCTGACCGCCCAGACATTCGTCAACTATCTGGGAAATTATGACTACTATCTCGAAAAGAAAGATGATTTGATGAAGACATTGGAGCTGAACGTCTCCGGCAGCTCCGAGAGCCCTTCCGCAAAACCCGATGTCTCCGACACCAAATTGGACTGGAAAGCACAGAAGGAGGAACAGGCCCGCATCCGCAAGCGCGAAAACGCCCTGAAGAAATGTGAGGAGGAAATCGCCGAGCTGGAAAACCGCTTGTCCGAGATAGACGCCGAGATGTCTGACCCGGCAGTCGGCACACAGGTTCTGAAACTCCAGGAATTAAATCAGGAGCAGACCGAAGTCCGCTCCCGACTGGATATACTTTATGAAGAATGGGAAAAACTGGCTGAATAAACGACTCCTTCTGCTTACAGCAATGTGTCCAGCGTCTCTCGGATAGCCTGAATAAACTCCAGACTGTTGAGAATCACAGGCTTCTCGCAGGTGGAAATCATTGCGAGACTCTTGGTCATTTTACCGTCCTCCACCGTCTTGATGCAGGCCTGCTCCAGCTTGTCCGCAAAGCTCATAAGCTCCGGGATATTATCCAGCTCGCCGCGCTTTCTCAGGGCTCCTGTCCACGCAAAGATGGTAGCGATGGAGTTGGTTGAGGTCTCCTCTCCCTTCAAATGCTTGTAATAATGGCGCTGCACGGTGCCGTGAGCCGCCTCGTACTCGTACACACCGTTCGGCGACACCAGAACGGAGGTCATCATGGAGAGGTCTCCGTAGGCGGTTGCCACCATATCTGACATGACATCTCCGTCATAATTCTTGCAGGCCCAGATAAATCCACCCTCGGAACGGATGACACGGGCCACCGCATCATCAATCAACGTATAGAAATACTCGATGCCAAGCTCCTCAAATCTGGTCTTATACTCCGCATCATAAATCTCCTGAAAAATATCCTTGAAGGTGTGGTCATACTTCTTGGAGATGGTGTCCTTGGTCGCAAACCACAGATCCTGTCTGGTATCCAGCGCATAGCCAAAGCAGGCTCTCGCAAAACTGGAAATGGATTTCTCGGTATTATGAATGCCCTGCAGGATACCGGCTCCTGTGAAATTATGGATCAGCTCTCTGGTCTCGGTTCCATCCTCCGCGGTAAACACCAGCTCTGCCTTGCCCGGCCCGGGCACCTTGATCTCGGTATTCTTATACACATCACCATAGGCATGACGGGCGATAGTGATGGGCTTATCCCACTTCCCCACATAGGGCACGATGCCCTTCACCAGAATTGGCGCGCGGAACACCGTACCGTCCAGGATGGCGCGGATGGTTCCGTTGGGACTCTTCCACATCTCCTTCAGATTGTACTCGGTCATTCTGGCCGCATTGGGAGTGATTGTCGCACACTTCACCGCCACACCATACTTGAGCGTGGCATTTGCGGAATCCACTGTCACCTGATCGTCTGTGGCATTTCTGTATTCCAGTCCCAGATCATAATACTCCGTCTTCAGATCAATATACGGGAGCAGCAGCTCCTCCTTAATCATCTTCCAGAGGATTCGCGTCATCTCGTCCCCGTCCATCTCCACCAAAGGAGTTGTCATCTGAATCTTTTTTGTTGTCTGCTCTGCCATGTAATCCATCCTTTCGCTATGTTAAATTAATTATATTATTTATCTTTCTGAAACAGCTCATGGAGCCCGCTCTGCACCATATTTTCATAGGCATTGATCATATGCTGATTGGCGAGCTTTTCCGCCAGATCCGCATCTCCTGCCTTGATGGCCTCAAGAATCTGCTCATGCTCCTCGTTGGACTTGGGGCCTCTGTTTGCACTGCTCAAAGTCTTTCTGCGCACCCGCAACACATACTGGTGAAAATCCCGCAGCTGATGCTCCAACAATTTGCTGGAACAAGCCTCATACATAATATCATGAAAGCGATTGTCCAGCTCTGCCAGCTGCTCCAGATGTCCCTTCTGGGCATGGAATTTAGCGAGATAGATATTCTCCTCCATCTCCTCCATCTGCTCTTTAGTGATATGTTCCGTGGCCCATCTGGCACACAGCCCCTCTAACAGCGAGCGGATCATATAAATATCCCGCACATCCTTCTCTGTGATGCCGGTGACATAAGCGCCCTTGTTGGGGATAATCTGTATCAGGCCCTCCAGTTCCAGCTGCCTGAAAGCTTCCCGCACCGGAGTTCTGCTGACTCCCAGCTCCTCGCCGATCGCCACCTCTTTTAACTCCTCATGCTCCTCATATTTTCCGCTCAGGATATCGTCTCTGAGTTTATGAAAAACTCTTCCACGCAGGGAGAACTTGTCCGTCACTTCCTGCTTCACATCATAACCAGCCACTTTCGTCTCCTTCTTACTCCAGAGTTTCCAGAGTAATGCCCTTTTCCTCACAAACTCTATTCAGGCAGTCCACAATCTCCTCGTCCGTGAGCACTGTCACACGGCCGCCGGCATATTCCTCGTCCACCCAGTTTTTCATCCCCCGCACAAGCTCGCTGTTCTTGTCCACCTGTCGGTCATCCTTCAGCTTATAATAGGTGTTGATCCAATGCGCGATGCCGGCCAGGCCGGAAGTATTTGAAATCGCGCACAACACAGGTCTGTTCAGGAATTTCTCGGTGTCAAATATATTGTAAATCTCCTCGTTCTTGAGCAGCCCGTCCGCATGGATGCCCGCTCTGGTCACATTGAAATTCCTGCCCACAAAAGGAGTTCTGGGAGGCATACTGTAGCCGATTTCCTTCTCATAATACTCTGCCAGCTCCGTTATGACCGTGGTGTCCATGCCGTTCAAATCGCCCTTCAGCTGCGCATACTCAAACACCATGGCCTCCAACGGCGTGTTGCCGGTTCTCTCACCGATTCCAAACAGGGAAGTATTGACGCCGGAACAGCCATAAAGCCATGCCGTGGTAGAATTGACCACCGCTTTATAAAAATCATTATGCCCATGCCACTCAATAAGCTCATGGGGCACACCCGCATGAGTGTGGATGGCATAGATGATGCCCTGCACGCTCCTGGGGATAACCGCCCCGGGATAGTTTACGCCATAACCCATGGTATCACAGGCGCGCACCTTGATGGGAATCTGATACTCCCTCATCAACTTCATCAGCTCCAGACAAAACGGCACCACATAGCCATAGATATCCGCTCTGGTGATGTCCTCCAAATGACATCTGGGGCTGATGCCCTCCTCCAGACAATCCCTGATCACGCTCAGATAATGTTCCATAGCCTGCCGCCTGGTCATCTTCAGCTTCAAAAAGATATGATAATCCGAGCAGCTCACCAGAATACCGGTCTCCTTCATACCGATTTCCTTCACCAGCTTAAAGTCCTCCTTGCTGGCGCGAATCCAGCTTGTGACCTCAGGGAACTGATATCCCCGCTCCATACATTTATAAACAGCGTCTCTGTCCTTCTTACTGTAAAGAAAAAACTCGCTGGCGCGAATCATGCCGTTAGGGCCGCCCAGCTTGTGCAGATAATCGTATATAGTCACAATTTGCTCCGTGGAATACGGCGCTCTGGACTGCTGTCCGTCACGAAAGGTCGTGTCCGTGATCCAAATATTTTGAGGCATATTGTGTGGTACGATTCTGTCATTAAAAGGAATCTTGGGTATCTCGGAATACGGGAACATATTGCGGAAAACATTGGGCTTTTCCACATCGTCCAGAATATACATATGCTCCTCTATTTCCAAAAGATTATTCTGCGGATTCATCGTCACAGGACGATTTTGAAATGCAGCGTCTTCTCTCATATACAGCACCATCCTCTCCAACGGTTTATCCCGTTCTTTTCAGAAAATTTTGTGCAGATATGCATAGAACAAACATATCCTGCATAATTGTATACAATTATGCAGGATATGTCAATACATTTGCCAAATTTATCTTATCTTCCAGAGCATGCATGCAGATCCGCCCATAAAGAGCACAGCCGCCGCAATCCATGTAAACGGAAACACTCCCCCTGCCGCATTTGAGGCATACGCAGGCGCGGCATCCATCGCTCCGAGCCTGATCTGCTCCTCTATCAGCATATCGTCAAATTTATCGGAAAAATCGCCGCCCGCATAGTCAATCTCTTCTATGCCACAGCCAGAGAAGGCATTGTCGTCAATATACTGCACCGAGGCAGGAATACTGAGTTTTTTGATTTCATTGTGATCGGCAAAAGCTTCCCCCGCAATGATCCGCACGCCTTCAGGAATCAGGACTTCATCCATGTTTCCTCGATAAGCTACAAGCACGCCGCCGCTTATGAGGAAATCCCCCTCAGTCTGATCTCTTCCATTCATAAAGTTATCTACCCAGGCTGTGTGGGCAAAAGCCTTGGAACTCACCGCTGTCACAGTCTCCGGCAGCTCCACATCCGCCAGAAAATCACAATGGTAAAAAGCCGCATATTCAATCGTTTCCAATCCGTCCGGCAGAACAATGTCCCGCAGACCGCTTCTGGCATAGGCAAACCGCCCTATCTCCCGGACATCCGAAGACACCGTACACTCCGTAAAATCCTCGTCCCGATAATGCGTGCGCTCGGATACTCTCCATGGAACCTCCGGCTCACCTCCACTGCTGTCTGAGCTGATTTGGCTGGAACTGTCTATCACAGGCAGATTAGAATTCTGCATCAGTATCACAGCCTGATTGCCCACCACCTTGGTGCTGCCGAATACCTCACCGATAATCTCCTGAGGCAGACTTGACTGGATACTGTCCCCGGAATACACACCGTCCAGAGGAACATCCAGCTTTGGCGTCTCTTCCTGCACCGGATCATGATAAACGCTTATATCTTTTTGTCTCTCATAGAAATCCTTTGCATATTTGTCCGCATAACTGCCTTCCTCGCAGTGAATGTTCAGAAGATAGTCTCCCTCAAAGGCATCCTCTCTGATATCCGTCACCTCGGGCGGAATGGTAATATCCTCAAAGCGCTCGCAGTACGCAAAAGCCTGTATACCAATACTGCGCACATTCTTAGGGATGGTCATGGTTTCCAGACCGCTGCAGTTCATAAACGCAAAATCTCCCACAGATGTGAGGCCGCTGCCCAGCGTCACTGACTTCAAATTCTCACAACCCCAGAATGCATACGCATTGATCTGAGTCACAGAATTGGGCAGGACAATCTTCTCCACCACAGTGTTTTTCTCAAAAGCACTCTCGCCGATGACTGTCACCGTCTTGGGGACAGATACAGTTTTCTCCGTACCTTTATACTTTATAAGCTCCCCGTTTTCTATGGTAAAATCGGAGGCAGATGTCTCCGCATCTGCCTCCGCCGCAGGAAGCAGCATAACGATAAGTGCCAGAATCATCATGAACGCACCAAATAACCGTCTTTTTTTCATGCTTTTCTTCCTCTACGCCACCTTTACTTTCTGCAAAGTGCGCTTATCTTTCTTCATAAACAGTACCACTGCCATACATGCCAGGCCGATTGACAGGAACCACTTGGGATGAATACCATCACCGGTCTTGGGCGTATTATCCGCCACAATGCCCGCGGACAAATTATTGGTCTCCACATAGATGACATAGGGTGAAAAATGCTCTGCGGTAAAGGTCACGCACGCCACCTTGTCAATCGTGGTAAATTTAGCTGAGAGTTTATCCAGCCTGTCATTTACCACACCTGCCACCTTGTTATTGCCCGCATAGGTAATCAGAGAATCCGGCAGAGGAATGGTAATGCTGACTGTCAGTCCCGTAGTATCCGTAATCTTCTTGGTTCCCGTGGAATCATACAGACTGATGTCCATGGGGAAATACTTGATATTGCTGATATCCCCGTACTCTGCCTGCAGCGCCTTCAAAGCTGCCTCCGCCGCCGCGGTACTCTCGGAAATCTTGATAGTAAAGTTGTCAGTTGAACCTCTCACCGTCGCGGAAACCACACCCGTATTAGAGAGACCGTTCTTATCGATTACCACCGTGGTGCCGTTGCTCACCGAACCGGAATTGCTGTTGGGTCGGGAACCATTAACACTTGCGTTTCCGCTCACCGTGGAAGAACCGGACTTCGCCTTATAATGTGCCGTCACGGTCACATTCTTGCTGGGCATGGTAATCATTGTCGCCGACAACACCGTGCTGGCAATCTTGGTATCTGCCGGGTCAATCGTCCAATGGCTGAACTCCTGTCCGTTTGCCGGGTCATTTGCTATAATGATAGGCTGTGAGCCTGCCACATAGCCGCCGGAGCCGCTGCCGTTTCGCACAGTCAGCACATAGAGCTTGGTGTTCGGCAAATCCCCGCCGGAGACATCCCATCCCGGATTATTCGGGTTGTTGGGATTGTTCGGGTTATTCGGGTTGTTCGGATTATTAGGATTATTCGGGTCATTCGGATTACCACTACCGGATTCATAATGCGCCCAGATATCCGTATCCTTCGTAATCTGAAGATTACTAAACACAATGGGCTTCTCGGTCAGGCCCGGAATTCTCCACTCGGAGAAAGTATATCCCGTTATATCGGGGGGCTTAACCTCGATGGGTGCCGCTCCCGGCTCCACAAGCTGCTTGGCAAATATTTCATTCGTTACATCAGATATAAACTGAACCACATATCTGTTGTCTATAGCCTCATACTTCGCATAGAAATTGGTGGGCTGCGTGATGGGTGCCTCCACATCACCGATCCATCCCATGAATACATATCCTTCTTTCACAGGATCAGGGGGAAGCTCCACTTTATCACCTATGGTCACACTGCGGGTATAAAGCACAGTAGTCTGATCATCGTCATAGAAGGTAACGGTCACCTTCTTGGCGTTGGGATCCTCTGTCTCATACATGGCAGTGATGATCAAATCCTCTTTCACGCCCCTATAATCCTTATTCCAGCCTATAAAATCATAGCCCTCTCTAACGGGATTCTCAGGAGGTATTGCATCCTGCCCCTGCACCACATATTGCACTTTCAGTTCCGTACCATCCCAATCCTGGAATACTACCTTGTAAGAAACCTCAACGCCGTTAGGGTCTGTCTCAAAGCCGTAGGTTACAGCATACTCATAGGCCAGACTCTCATCATTACATACAAACACCAGTCCATTCGGCCTGTTGGGTCCGGAGGTATCTACTGCATCCGTGCGGAACACAGTATTCAGATTGGGAACTGTGAGTCTCTGTATATTGACACATCCCGTAAACGCCCCGCTCTCCACAGATCTCACGGAATTGGGCAAAATCACCTGAATGAGTTTTTCGCAGTCTGCAAAAGCTCTCTCGGGAACTCTTGCAATCTCAGTGCTGCTCAGATCCACAAAAGCTACCTTGGTGTTTGCGAAAGCTTCCTCCGCAATCTCCTTCACGCCGGACACTTCCGTGGCTGTAACGCTGGAGGAAGCACGCCCTTCCAGATACTCCACAATGGCATATTTGTTGCCTGCGGTATCCAGCCGGTAAATAATGGAATTGTCACAGGTAAAGTATTCGCTTCCCTGGAAATTCACATAGGAGAGCTTTTCACAGCCGGTGAAGGGAATCTTACCCATCTGCGTCACCGTAGTGGGAAGCGTCACATTCTGCAGACGCGTACAGCCCTTAAAAGCATAATCTCCGATAATCTCTGTGTCTCCGTACAGTTCTATCCTGCCAAATGTGATACAATTTGCAAAACATCCTGTATCCTCATCATCATTGGGATCATCGTCCCCCGCCACTTCCTTCAGTCCATAAGCCGTCAGTGTCTTATAATGGGCAGCGCCATCTACTGTAAAATAGCTGGATGCCGCCTCGCCGCTGTCCACTTCCTTGGTCTTGAACAAACCGGCCTGAATACCATCGATACCATAGGGCAATGTAATATTCATTACCGCATCCCAGATTTCCTCTTCGTAAGTAGTTGTATTCCCCGGATTGTCATTTGCAGTAAATTTAGTATGCGCACCGCTCATGGCTTCCAAATACTTGTCATTCATCTCTGAGTCAATATGAGAATACACTGTATTCACCACGGAGCCGCTCGGTTCCAGTAAATCTTTCAAAGTCAGATAATCAGTCAGCTCATTTTTCCCGGTCTTGGGATTGTGCTGTACCGTGAGACAATTGGGCCATCCGCTGAAATAGGTAATATAAGTCTCCTGCTGATCTCCCACACTGATTCTGTTGGCAGATGACATCGCATAGCGGAAAGGCTCCGAAGCTGTCGAGACAGGCCCCACAAAGGTCAGCTTGGGTTCTCTGGGAAGATTCGGGGAATCACACCAGTTCTGATGGTTGACTTTCTGCGTCTGGAACGCCCCGTCTGCAATCCTCAGATTCGTAGGATCTTCAAACAACACGTACTCCAGCTGATGACAGCCCGAGAATGCATCCGCCTCAATAGCCTGAACCGTAGCCGGTATCGTGAGCTGCTGCAGACAGCACTGGTTCTGGAATACACCGCTTCCGATGGTTGCAATATAGTAAGGGCCGATATATTCCGGCAGATTGATGGTCGTGATTCTGTCATCCAGCTTTGTGCTGGTGAGCACATTCGCATTGTTCACGCGGTAAGTAGCCTTCTGATTAGGCCCTGCCTCCACAGTGAGCTCATAAATATTCTCTTTCTCCAGCGTTCCCTCAGACAGATAGCTGAATGCAAAATAATGATCTCTGGCCGTTTCGTGCAACACCGAAGGGTTATCCTCTCTGGAAGGACCCTCAAAATAGAAAGTTCCATGTACCGCCGCGCTCTGCTGGTATTGTGTCCTGAATTCCTCATAGCCGAAAGTCGGCTTAAATCCTTCTGTGATATCCGTTCCTTTACTGCTCACTGCAATATACTGCAGGGACAGACATCCCTCAAAATTGCTGATATCCACATTCTCTTCCAGGCTTCCCGGGAAGGTCACGGATTCCAGCTTGTTGCATCCCACAAACAGATCGCAGCCCAACTGCCTCAGAGAGGGGTTCCCGCCTCCGCGCAGATCAATGGTTTTCAGACCGCTGACATCCCCGGCACAGCCCTTAAAAGCCGCATCGCCGATAATCTTTACATTATGAGGCACAGTAATGGCCGCAAGAGCCTGACAGTTCTCGAAAGCATGGGCACCGATGACATCCAGTCTCATGTCGGGATGCAGCGTCGCCGTGGTCATATTATTGCAGCCTGCAAATGCATAGTTTCCGATATATCCCAACAGGCTGTTCAGCGTGATTGCACGCAAACTGCCGCAGCCGTAAAAAGCATAATTCCCGATGCCGTACAAATCCGCATCTATGCTCAGTGTGTTGACATTACTGATATTTCCGAAGATTCTGTTGGTAGAGTCAGTCTTCCCTTTGATGACATAATCTCCGGTAGTTCCATCCAGTTCCGCATAGTGATTGCCTATATAGCGCACCTGTGCATTCTTGATACGCATCTTATTGTCCTTGTTTGCGCCGGATCCGGTTGTATCTCCCACTCGAATGGGCTTCGCAACACCATTAGGCTTCGAATCATCGGTATCATAATAATACAAGTCATCATCGTCAAGCCCGCCCCACTTGGCAAAATCGCTGTAATAGCAGGGCTGATACACAGCCGGTATGACTACATCTCCATCGGAGGTGGTAATCGTCTCCTCAGGACTCTGCTCATAGAACAGATATTTGCCGTCCTTACTCACCGCCACAAAGCTATAGCTACCGTCTGTGGTTGCATAGTTCAGGTAAGCGTCCAGAGTCTTGGGAATCGTCAGCACACCATTCACCAAAGTGCCGCTGAGCTGTGCCGAGTTCTCGGAAAATCCCACGATAACGGCCACTCGGTCATCTCCTGTAGCCATACCTGAAGGAGAGGCATAGGCAAACTGAAAGCCATTGCCGGAGTTATAAATTTTTCCGCCTGTATAATTCGTCAGCAGATCGGGAATGACATTGCTGCTGTTTAAATCTTTTGCCCACTTCTCCACGTCGTCCTCATCCAATTTAGAGTACGACACCGGATCGACTGCGGCCACCTGCTTTAATCCCTCCACGGGGATTGTCGCAATCAGAATTGCGGATATCAGGCATATGGTTCCCAGCGTCTTTCTGACTGTTTTTTTAAGCCTTCTGCCTTTCTTCTTATGCTCTTTTGCTTTAAGCTCCTTTGCCATCTCTCTACTCCTTTTCTGATACCTTCTTGGCCACCACCACAAAGCGGCCGTTCTTTTCCTGATAATCACAGGTGGAAAGCGTCAACAGCCTATCCCCGTAGCTGGCTGTAACTCCTGTGTCGTACAGGGAAATCGCCGCCATCTCGTTCATATTGGAATCAAATTCCGCCTCGCTCACGGCGTCGATAAACTGATAATACTTAAAAACCACTTCCTCCGTGCTGTAGACCCGCGATCGGAACACATACATAACCTCATAGATACCTTCCTCGTAAATTGTGTCGAAATCTATGTACCTATGGTTCTTATAATACTCCTCATTGCTGTATTTGTCCAGTCCGCCAAACATCTTTCCGCTCTGCATATGGTGTCCATACAGAATCAGATTGGTGCTGGGTTTCAGCACATCACAGTCCTTATCCATAAAAATAGAACCGTTTTTATCATATTCCTGATCCAGATTGTGATCCAGATAGTACTCATTGTTAGTTGTCTGCATGACGGGGTAATCTATCTTTGTATCGTCAATTTTTACCCATCCGATTAGCCTTTTGTTCTTAATTACCAAATTTTTATATTTATCCAGAACCTCAGGGATTTCCTGCTCCCCCTCCTCGGTGTAGTGTATCACTACCTCCCCGGTGGGCTGCTCTCTCACAGACACAATGGGGGCTTTCTCCTTCAGAGCTGCAAGCCTGTTGTAATCCCGCTCCGTCCGATAATAAAAATAGAGATACACCGCAAAATATCCGAGGCATACTAACGCCACTGCCGTACACGCCAGCACCGTCCACTTTCTGCGCCGCTCCTGGCTTCGCAGCTCGGCCTGTACGGCCTCCTCCGACACCTGCACGGCTTTTGCCGGCTGCCCCGGCTTCTTTTCCGCTCTCTTCCGATTTGTCTTTCCGGTCTTGTCGCCCGGACGGCCTCTCTCTCTCCCCGCCCCGGCTTTACCGCCCTGCCGCTCAGCCTGCCTGAGTCGCTCCGTCAGCTCATCCTCAAAGTCCTGTCCCAGCAGGGTATAAAATTTATATTTTCCGTTGTGGACATCGTCCCGCAGCTGCTGTAATCCGGCTCCTGTATACCCGGCAGACTCCCTGCGAAGCCTGTCGATGGTCTCCTTGTCACGCAGAGCCTTTCTGTAATCCGCCTCCGTGCGGAAGCTGCGCTCCTCCACTATGTATTCGTTCTGCGCCATCCTGCCATCCTTGTTTCTCAAATGAAATTGCCATCATCTTTATTTTACTATATCTCGAAATTTATGCAAGTGTTTTTCTAAATCCTGTGCAAAGCAAGAAACATAGACAGGCAGCCCTGCATACAATACACCATAAATCAAAACTCTATTTTGGAGGCAACAATCATGAGTAGTTTGACTTCTGGCAACTGCGGCTGTGGCTGCGGCTGCGGCAATGGCACCAGTCTCTTTGGCGGCAGCAACAACAGTTGCATGTGGATTATCCTGTTACTGCTCTTCTGTGGCGGTAACAATGGCTGCGGCAACGGCTGTGGCTGCAACAATGGCATCAGTCTGTTCAACGGCAACAACAGTAGTTGTGACTGGCTGATCTGGATTCTGCTTATCAGTAGCTTGAGCAACAACGGCTGTGGCTGCAATAATGATTCCTGCAACAGCTGCAATTCCTGCAATTCCTGTGGCTGCTAATTTGTGAATCATTCTGAAAGGCAGGCTCCCCCGGGAGCCTGTTTTTCATGGGTCCTGAACAGACAGCCATATTTCAGCGCACCCGCGCATAAAATACAAAAAGACCGCACGCACACAGGAGGTTTCCATGGACAGTAAACATTCTGATCGGGTGATGGCCTTTGACGCCCTGTTTACCACCAACCATATTCAGATGTTAAAGCTTCTCTTGAGCTATATGGAGCCTTCTGTCCAGGGCCGGCTGGCTGTCTATATCAAATTTCTGGAACTTCAGCACACCCTGCAGCTTGTCCAAAAGCATCCCACCGCCTCCATACCACTATGTCCAGAGCTGGCGCGCCCGGAGAGCGGTCTCACAGGCCTTCTTGACGAAATGATGCCCTTCTGCTCTCCTTCAGAGCAGGAAAACTTGCAAAATATTCGTAATTTGTATCGAAATTGGGAAAATATGCAGGAAATGATGCAAATGCTTGAAATGCTGCAGGAAATTTCGCCGGAATTGTTCTCTGGCGGAGGAATGTCCGGCAATACAGAAAACAATGGGGAATCCGGCGGTGCGCCGGACTTTTTGAACATGCTCTCCGGTCTGGGCGGCGTGGACATGGCACAGATGATGGAGACCATGCAGACAATGCAGGGAATATTCAACGCCAATAACGAATAGGGAGGTCACTATGTCAGAGAATATAAACACCCGTCCCGCCTGGATGGAGGACGATCTGGTCCAAAATATTCCACAGGAAAAACTGGATTTTCTGAACAAAATATTCCACGAGGCAAACGCCCGCAAAGAAAACGCAGGGCCCGTAAAAAGCCAGAAGGAAATGCTGATGCTTCTGATGCCGGTACTCAAAGAGGCAAAAGCGGCAAATCTGTCCTTCACACCCACAGAGCTCCAGTCTGCCATCGCGGCAATCCGCAAATACAGCAGTCCCGAGGAGCTGAAACAGATTGATAATATTTATAATCAACACTTTAAATGACAATAATTATTTACAACGGGCGGGCCCTGTTTCCACAAGACCCGCCCGCCATTATTTAACGGCTGTTTATCCACAAATTATTTCACCACAAGATTCACCAGACGTCCCGGCACATAAATCTCCTTCACAATCGTCCCGGTAAGCTTATCGCCCAGAGCTTCCTTTGCCGCGGCGATGACTGCGTCCTTGTCCTCGTCCTTGGATACCGTCACCGTGGCACGCAGCTTGCCGTTTATCTGCACGCCCACCTCCACGGTACTCTCCACCGTCTTGGCTTCCTCATACTCCGGCCATGTGGTCTGGTATATTTTCCCCTCATAGCCGGCAGCCTGCCACAGCTCCTCGGTAATATGGGGAGCCACGGGATTAAGCATTGTGAGCAGCGTCTTGTACTCACCCCGGGTCACCGAATTTTTCTTGTAAAATTCATTGATCAGAGCCATCATTGCCGCAATGGCAGTATTATATTTCAGATTCTCGAAATCGCTGGAAACCTTTTTGATCGTCTGATGCATTTTGGTCTCCAGATCCGCACTGTACCCGTCTCCATCCGCCAAAATATCCTGAAGTTTCCAGACTCTCTCCAAAAATCTTCTACAGCCCTTCACACCGTCCTCACTCCACGCGGCGGACAGATCAAAAGCGCCGATAAACATCTCATAGGTGCGCAGGGTGTCTGCGCCGTAATCCCGCACAATATCATCAGGATTCACCACATTCCCGCGGGATTTGGACATCTTCTCCCCGTTGGAGCCAAGGATCATACCGTGGCTCGTCCGCTTCTGATAGGGCTCGGGACAGGGAACCTGCTTCTGATCATAGAGAAATCTATGCCAAAATCTGGAATACAAAAGGTGAAGCGTGGTATGCTCCATTCCTCCGTTGTACCAGTCCACGGGCATCCAATACTCCAGTGCCTCCTTGCTTGCAAGAGCCTCTTTATTATGGGGATCCGTATAGCGCAGGAAATACCATGAAGACCCCGCCCACTGAGGCAGGGTATCGGTCTCTCTCTTTGCCGGTCCGCCACAGCAGGGGCAGACGGTATTCACCCAGTCTGTCATGGCTGCCAGCGGAGACTCGCCATTATCGGTGGGCATATAGCTCTCCACCTCGGGCAACTGCAGCGGAAGCTCACTCTCGTCCAAAGGCACAAATCCGCACTTCTCGCATTCCACGATGGGAATAGGCTCGCCCCAATAACGCTGTCTGGAGAACACCCAGTCCCGCAGTTTGAAATTGGTCTTGCTGCAGCCGATGCCCTTCTCCTCCAGATACTCGATAATCTTTTTCTTGGCGTCCGCCACAGACAGCCCGTCCAGAAACTCGGAATTCACTATGGTGCCGGTGGCCACATCCGTGTAAACCTGCTCCTGCACACTTACTTTGCTCCCTGCAACCACCTCAATGATGGGCAGATTAAACTTCTTGGCAAAATCCCAGTCTCTCTCATCATGGGCAGGCACAGCCATAATCGCGCCTGTTCCGTAAGTCATCAGTACATAATCTGAAATCCAGATAGGAATCTCCTTGCCGTTTACGGGATTGGTGGCAGTGATACCGTCAATCTGGACACCGGTCTTATCCTTTGCCAACTCCGTGCGCTCAAAATCAGACTTTTTGGCAGCCTGCTCCCGATAAGCGGCCAGCTCATCATAATTTTTGATCTCGTCCTTATACTTATCAATCAGTGGATGCTCGGGAGAAACCACCATGTAGGTAGCGCCGAACAGAGTATCCGGTCTGGTAGTGTAAATGCGAAGCTTCTCCTCCTTGCCGGTGAGTGCAAAATCCACCTCCGCGCCCTGAGATTTTCCAATCCAGTTTTTCTGGGAAACCTTGACGCGCTCAACATAGTCCACAGTGTCCAGACCCTGAATAAGCTTATCCGCATACTCGGTAATCTTCAGCATCCACTGACTCTTTACCTTTCTCACAACCTCGGAGCCGCAGCGCTCGCACACACCGTTTACGACCTCTTCATTAGCCAATCCCACCTTACAGGAAGTACACCAGTTGATGGGCATCTCCGACTTATAGGCCAGCCCTGCCTTGAATAATTTCAGGAAAATCCACTGCGTCCATTTATAATAGTCTGAATCAGTAGTATTAATCTCTCTGTCCCAGTCAAAAGAATATCCCAGCGCATGAAGCTGCCCCTTAAAGCGCTCCACATTGTTCTTCGTCACAATCCTGGGGTGAATATGATTTTTGATCGCATAATTCTCCGTGGGAAGTCCAAATGCATCCCATCCCATGGGATAAAGCACATTATAGCCCTGCATCCTGCGCTTTCTGGCCACAATGTCCAATGCCGTATAAGGACGGGGATGCCCCACATGAAGCCCCTGACCCGACGGATAAGGAAACTCCACCAACGCATAATATTTCGGCTTGGAATAATCATCCGAAGTCTTAAAAGCCTTCTCCTCATCCCAAATTTTCTGCCACTTCTGTTCCACCTCGCGGTGATTGTATGGTACTGCCATTTTAGTGTCCTCTTTTCCTAAAATATCTGACATAAACTACATTTTAGACGCTTTTCCCCACACTGTCAAGTGTGTTGCACTGTCAACAGCTCAGTCTAAACATTATGATTGCTACGTTCAGCTGGCATTGAGGCCGGAGGAGACAGAGATAGATTTTCAGGCATTGGTGAAGGTTGGTGCGTTTTCTTATAGTGCGCGCCAGAAACCAGGGTGAAATGCGCACGGATGCGCATTTCAGGCTCTACGGTGCATGGAGGCACCTTAGAGCCGACCCGTAAATTGCAAGATTCTTACCAGCACTATTAGAAAACACCCAACCGAAACCAGCCGAAAATCCATCTCTGTCTCCTTCGGCCGCCCCGCTTAAGCAGCAATCACAATGTTTGGGCTGAACTATGGCATTGCACCACCACACTTTAGCCTTTCTTGCAAAACACCCGGGCAGGGGAATTAAATCCCTCTGCCCGGGCGGAAGCTACAGTAAAACTATGCTATACACACGGCATCAAAGCCCTTCCTTGTTCAGGCTGTGAATGGTCTGCGCCGCTTTGTTCAGGGAAGTGATAATCTCCGCGCTGGCAGCGTCCATGCCCTGAGCCAGCTTCTGCACCTCGTTGGCTACCACCGCAAAGCCCTTTCCTGCATCTCCGGCGCGGGCTGCCTCGATAGATGCATTCAGCGCCAGAATTCGCTGCTTACTGCTGAAGCCGGCAATCTTCTTCGTGTTGGCGTTGGCTGCGTCGATCTCATTCATGGAGTTCTGGATTCCTTCCTTCAGACCGTCCAGCAATTCCCGATTGACATATGTCACATAACTGGTGCGCACAAACATATTGATTACATCGCCCAAAAGATTCGCCGAGGCCTCAATTTCATCTCTGGTCTTGACCTTTACCTTCTTCAGGGCTTCAATATAGGTATCCTCATCTATGCCGAGCTCTCTGGCCGTGGCTCTGAATCTCTCCTCATTAGGATTCTCGGGCAGCACCTGTCCGCCGATAATACTCCCCAGCTCCGTGCCATCCTCCAGTGTGATGGGAATACCAAAGTCAACCAGTCCCGCATGGCAGGAATAAACCCCCTTGCCTTCCTGATCGTTCTTTACACAGCGTCTGCAGCCCTCCTGGCTCCCTCTGGTGAGCTTAATACAGAAATCCGTAAAATTATAGCAGTCGCTGATATACTCTCCGTCCGCTCCCACTGCCACAGTCGCAAGTCCTGTACTCCTGGCCCAGTTATTCATAATTTCCTCAAATCTTGTCATATCACAGAAATCCTGGATTTTCATTGTGTTTCACTTGCCTCCTCAACTTTGTCAACATATTTAATTAGAACAGTGCTCCTACTGTCAACACTGCCGTAATACCTCCCAGACTGCTGCCAACCAGATTCACGATGAGCTGATACCCCCAGTCCACCTTCTCTCCATCCTTATTGGGGAAAGGCAGCAATGCAAACCAGATGCTGCTGAACACCGAGCGCATGGCATTCATGCTGAAGCCAGTACTGTTTAACGTCAGGGACAGAATCAGAACTGCCGCAAAGCCGACCACGCCAATCTGCAGAGCCGCACTGTCTCCCGATGCAGCCTTGATAGTGCCCAATACCAGAAATAGAAAAGCAAATGTCGCGATAAACTCCTGCACAAAGTTCAGAGGAACATTCTTCTCCACGGGATAAGCGGAAAAAATTCCCCGCTTTGCCATGCCCTTGGACGCCTTGAAGGAAGCCCAGAAAAACACCATACAGAGAAGCTCCGCAACCCCTGCAGCCAAAAACTCCATCAAAAGGAAGATACAGGCCTGCGATATGGGCAGCGTTCCCGCTATCACACTTCCGAACACCACGCCGGGATTCAGATATGCCGGACCTCCCAATATCACCGCAACCGCCAGTCCGAATCCCACTGCAAGGCTCCATGCGACCGCCAATTCAATATAATTCAGCGTACCTACCAGAGTTTTTTTCAGGGAAATATTACACATATACGCATATCCCCCCAGCAAAAAGATCAGACTGCCGACAAATTCTGATACATAGACCATATAATCCATTATTCTTTTGTCCCCTCAATTTACTTTTGTATGTGTCACTGCTTACTCATCCACACTGTTCTCTGCAACCTGAGCCGCCCTGGCAGCCACTTCCTTCTCCTGCACATCGGAGGGAGCCTGCTCATAGCGCGCAAACTCATAGGTGTACTCGCCGCGTCCTCCTGTCATGGAGCGCAGATCCGTACAATAGCCAAACAGTCCGCTCATGGGAATGTCCGCCTCGATCACCTGCTTGCCGCCCCCTGTGGGATTCATGCCCAGCACACGGCCTCTCCTCTTGTTCAGGTCACCCATAATATCGCCGGTGTATGCGTCGGGAACCGTCACCTTCAGGGATGCGATGGGCTCCAAGAGCACGGGATGCGCCTCCATAAAGCCCTTCTTGAAGGCCTGAATGGTAGCCATCTTGAACGCCAACTCGGAAGAATCCACCGGATGATAGGAACCGTCGTAGAGTACCGCCTTCACGCCCACAACCGGATATGCCGCCAGAGGTCCTCTCACCACGGAATCCTGCAGACCTTTCTCCACAGCAGGGAAGAAATTCTTGGGCACAGCGCCTCCCACAACCTCCTGCTCAAATACATAAGCCTCATCCAGACTATCCGCAGGGGAGAAACGCATCTTTACATGTCCGTACTGACCGTGACCGCCGGACTGTTTCTTATATTTGTACTCCACATCAGAATTCTTCCTGATGGTTTCCTTGTAAGCGATCTTGGGCGTAGCGAGCTCCACTTCTACCTTATACTCGTTCAAAAGTCTGCTCACCACGATCTCAAGGTGCTGATCACCCATACCATAGAGCAGCATCTGCCGGTTTTCGGAGTCATTCACCACACGCAGCGTCAGATCCTCATGCCCCATCTTCTGCAGCGCCTGAGATATTTTGTCCACGTCCGCCTTGTTCTTGGGCTTATAGCGCATGTAAGTGTAGGGCGTTGAAATCTCAAACTGACCGTATTTGATGGTAGTTGTCTTGGTGGACAGGCTGTTACCCGTGCGGGCTGCCGTCAGCTTGGCCAGCGCGCCGATATCTCCCGCATGAAGCTCAGGTACCTCCACAGGCTTGTTTCCCTGCAGCACATAGAGCTTTCCGATCTTCTCCTCGATATCCTTATCCACATTGTAGAGCAGATCATCCGTCTTCAGAACGCCGGAGTTCACTTTAATCATGGAATACTTGCCGATAAACGGATCCACGATGGTCTTCCAGATATACGCGGATTTCGCTTTTGAGAAATCATAGTCCGCGTGATAAATTTCATTTGTCTTCATATTGATGCCCGCAACCTCGCGGTTCTCAGGGCTGGGCATATATTTGATGATATCGTCCAGCAGCGTGTAAATGCCCTGACAGAGCGTGTTGGAACCCATGGTCATGGGCACGATGCTGCCGTCGCACACATTTGTGCGCAGAGCTGCACGGATTTCTGCCTCTGAGAAGGTCTCCCCGTTAAAATAGCGCTCCATCAGATCTTCGCTGGTCTCCGCCACCGCTTCCAGCAGCGTGTCCCGGCAAATCTGCAGATTCGGCTTGTTGTACTCCGGCACATCGCAGGCAACGACCTCCTTGCCCTGCCAGCGGTTGCCCGACTCGGTAATCACATTTATGTAACCCACAAATTTCTCATCCTCACGGATGGGCAGATGAAAGGGCGCCATCTTCTTGCCGTAGAGCTCTGTCATATCTTCCACCACCTGACGGAAGGAAGCGTTGTCCACATCCATGTTGGAGACATAGACGAATCTGGGCAGCTTATACTTTTCGCACAGCTCCCATGCCTTCTGGGTGCCCACCTCGATGCCGGCTTTTCCGTTTACAACAATAATCGCCGCACCGGCTGCACTGATTGCCTCCTCGACCTCGCCCACAAAATCAAAATATCCCGGGGCATCTATCACATTGATTTTATAACCCTCCCACTCAATGGGAACGACGGAGGTGCTGATAGAAAACTGTCGTTTCTGCTCTTCCTTGCCATAGTCGCTCACAGTGTTGCCATCAGCGACCTTTCCCATGCGGGAGGTGATTCCGGACAGATAAGCCATGGATTCCACAAGGCTGGTTTTACCGCTGCCCCCGTGGCCCAGCAATACTACATTACGAATCTTGTCAGTTGTGTAAACATTCATGTGTTGCCCTCCAATTTTCCAGCTTATTAAGGAATTTTTCCAATTTGACAACTGATTTTCCAAACCCCATAGTTCATTTTACTAAATATTGAACAAAAATACAAGTAATTGTTAGCATTTTTGCTGAGACACATCCGATTATTTTGCATAAATAAGCGTTGATTTTCATGCTTTAAAGTGATATAGTGACAATGAAACGGAATCAAAAATAAGATTCTATCAGAAAGAGGCATTTTATGAAAGCACAGACATTCGGTTTTATCGGTCTGGGACTGATCGGCGGCTCCATCGCAAGAGCCATCCGGAGCAATCTTCCCGACTCTGTAATCATCGCATATGACATCAATGAAGCCGCGCTTTCCGCCGCGCTCTCTGACGGCGTGATCGACACGGCCCTCTCTTCTATCGATACCCGTCTGGGACAGTGCGACTATCTGTTTCTGTGCGCCCCGGTCCAGAAAAACGACGATAATCTGAAAACTATTAAAGAAGTGCTCTCCCCGGACTGTCTGCTCACAGATGTGGGCAGCGTCAAGACCGGCATCCATGAGATCGTCCATGTCATGGGCCTGGACGCCCAATTTGTGGGCGGTCATCCCATGGCCGGCAGCGAACGCGTGGGCTATGTGAATTCCAAGGCACGTCTTCTGGAGAACGCCTACTATATCCTCACTCCCACAGAGACAACGCCCCCCGAAAAGCTGACCGCCTATCGCGATCTGGTGCAGACTCTGGGAGCAATTCCTCTGATACTGGACTACAGACAGCACGACTATGTCACCGCCGCCATCAGCCATCTGCCCCATGTGATCGCCGCATCGCTGGTGAATCTGGTGCGCGACAGCGACTCTCCGGACGGCATCATGAAAATGGTAGCCGCGGGAGGCTTCAAAGACATTACACGCATAGCCTCCTCCTCCGCCCAGATGTGGCAGCAGATATGCCTGACCAACACAGACAATATATCCTCTCTTCTGGGAGCGTATATCCAGGCGCTGACCGCCATCCAGAAAGACCTGGACAGTCACAGCGAAACAGCGCTGTATGATTTGTTTGACAGCGCAAGAATCTATCGGGACAGCTTTATCAACACCTCCAGCGGCCCCATCAAAAGCTCCTACACCGTCACCATCGACATTGCCGACGAACCGGGAGCATTGGCGGCCATCGCTACCATTCTGGCCCTGCATCAGATCAGTATTAAAAATATCGGGATTGTCCACAACCGCGAGACCGAAAGCGGTGTGCTGAGAATTGAATTTTACGAAGAAACTTCCATCGAAAAAGCCACTGAAATCTTAGGCGCCAAGGGCTACACTGTCTACACCAGAAAATGACAGTGCAGCTTGTCCCCCGCGCCTAAAAGTCAACTGCCAAAGCAGCATGTCCCCATGCACTACTCCCCATTATGTAAAGTCTGATAAATCTCAATTCTGGAGGCGTCCATCTCCGGCATGCCGATAAATACCGCGCCATAGACATATTCCTCCCCCTGTAACTCAATACGCACGATCTGAAGGAATGCATGCAGCACCTCCTTGGTCCAGATCGTCAGATAGGACTCGTAAACCTCTCCTATCTTTAAAAGCTGATCCGCCTTAAAACCAACGCCGCTCTTGGACACATCCAAAATCTCAATGTCCACCTCAATATGCTTCTCCTCATTGTCCAGACGCTTGATCAACAGTCTGGAATTCATGACCGTACGCTTGTTTTTTCTTCTCTCTTCCATATCGTAAACCCTTTCTGCGATACCGCGCTTACCTTCTGTTAAGAGTATAACACCGCAAACGCAAATTCGCAAGTTATCCTTTTTGCTTCCGCCGCATCAATGGCGTCTCACCCATGCAATTTTGCAAAAAGAGCCGGGAATAATCCCGGCTCTCTTCTATAGGCATCGATATCTTCTCAATTATTAACCGAGCTGTGCTGCAACCTCTGCCGCAAAGTCCTCGTTCTTCTTCTCCATTCCCTCGCCTACCTCAAAGCGAATCATCTTGACTATCTTAAGATCTTTATTTACGGAAGCAAGATACTGTCCTACCGACTGCTTTCCGTCCTCAGCCTTGACATAAACCTGATCAAGCAGACTGATTTCCTTAATATGTTTGGAAATGCGCCCCTCTACCAGACCGGTAAAAATCTTATCTCCCACAATCTGCTCTTTATCAGCAAAAGCCAGTTCCACCAATGCCGCTTTAGCAGCCTCGGACAAGAAATTAAAGAGGAAATTCATATTACTCTTCTTTTCCTCATAAACAGCAATATCCTCATCACTCCATTTCTTGTCTCCCACTGCCTTGTCAATCAGCTTGTTCAAAATCGGCTTGGGCAGGGATGCCGGATCGTTCAAAGCGCTGTCTACCGTAATCTCCTTAAGTTTTGCCATCTCCTCGCCCGAAATATCACTTCTCTGGATATACTGGGGGTTCATAGCCGCCACCTGCATAGCCACATTCTTGAGCGCATCTTTTACGGCATCATCCGAGCCGCCCTCGCCGGCCACCAGTACCCCGATTCTTCCGCCGCCGTGAATGTAAGAACCAACAGCATCGCCGGATACCTTCTGAAATCTTCTAATCGAGAGTTTCTCGCCAATGGTAAGCGTTTTCTCTTCAAGCTCGGCCTTCATATCAAGAATGCCGCATACATCTTCTCCATCCCCTGCCGCATCCTTCGAGGAAGCCAATGCTTTATCAGCCACATCCTGCGCAAAAGCCTGAAATGTCTCATTCTTTGCAACGAAATCAGTCTCGGAATTTACCTCTGCGACAACTGCAGTTTTGCAATCATCAGATACTGCAACTTTGGCAATACCCTCCGCTGCAATTCTGCTTGCTTTCTTCTCAACTTTGGCTGCGCCGCTCTTTCTCAAGAAGTCCACAGCCTCATCCATATTGCCATTGGTCTCATTCAGAGCCTTCTTACAATCCATCATGCCTGCGCCGGTCATCTCGCGCAGTTCTTTTACCATAGCCGCTGTAATCTCTGCCATGTATTCCATCCTCCTCTATCCAAATTATTCCTCAGCCTGCTCTGCCACTTCCTCGATATCCTCTGCTGCGTCCACAGCCGTATCCGCCTCAGTGTAAACAGCCTCACCCTGATTTGCCTCAATAACGGCGTCAGCCATCTTGGACACAATCAGCTTCACGGCTCTGATGGCATCATCGTTGCCGGGAATGATATAGTCAAGCTCCTCGGGATCGCAGTTGGTATCGCCGATACCGATGAGGGTAATGCCCAGAGAGTGAGCCTCCTGCACACAGATTCTCTCCTTCTTGGGGTCTACCACAAAAATTGCATCGGGAATTCTGGTCATGTTCTTGATACCGCCCAGATTCTTCTCCAGCTTATCCCACTCCTTCTTCAGCTCAATGACTTCCTTCTTGGGAAGCACATCGAAGGTGCCGTCCTGAGACATGGTCTCAATGGCATGCAGTCTGTCGATACGGGACTGAATGGTTCTGAAGTTGGTGAGCATTCCGCCCAGCCATCTCTCGTTTACATAATACATACCGCAGCGCTCTGCCTCAACCTTCACAGCGTCCTGAGCCTGCTTCTTGGTGCCCACAAAAAGGATGGTGCCGCCCTGTGCAGCGATCTCGGAAACTGCGCGGTAAGCCTCGTCAACCTTGCCTACAGACTTCTGCAGGTCGATGATGTGGATACCGTTTCTCTCGGTGAAGATATAGGGAGCCATCTTAGGGTTCCATCTTCTGGTCTGGTGTCCGAAATGAACACCTGCTTCAAGCAACTGTTTCATAGAAATAACGCTCATGTCTTTCCCTCCATTTGGTTAGATTCTTCCGCATTTCCTTTTCTGCCGGGGTCTGCGTTAAGACCCGGTTAGCTCTGACGGAGATTCCTTCTCAGACCACAGACAGCAGTCTGCCGTCCTTCCAAAACACCACCGTCAAATCGGAATGCGTGTTTTTTAGTCACAACATTAAGATTTTAGCACAAGAAATCCCATGTGGCAAGAGGTTTTTCAAAACAATATCGTCAATTGCTCTCATCAAGATACAGCTGCACCCGATTCTGAATCACTGCCGCAGCAGCATCCGCAGAAATCTGGCCCTGAAAGACCGGCGCTGCCTCCTCTTTGATGATAAAGGATATGCGGTCATCCGATGTGGAGACTATCTTGGCTGACTCCACCAGACTCTCCAGAAGCGCGATCTCCTCCTCTGTCACCTTGTGATATTCCATCCTCATTCCATTGTACGACAACTCTCCTTCATGCTCTCTGACCGGTCTGCCATCCGCACCTAACCACAGTTCTCCAAAGTTATTTCTCACATAACTCACCTCAGTGGCAGCAGCCATCCTGGCACGGTTATTGCTTAAGAGCCCTCTCGCCGACCAATCCTCAGGATCCCCGCTCAGAAAATATTCTAAAAATTCCCATGCCTCCTCCTTGTGCTTTGAGGCGGAGACAATCCCATACGCGTTGGTGGAGGTCAGCCTACATCCGTTGCTGCCGTCCGCCGTAGGATAACCGATGAAAACCGCGTCACCCTCATAGAATGCATTATATATCTGAATATCCCAGACCTCGCTGATGCCCGCCTCATACAGCAACACTTCACCACTCTTGATCTGTCCTGCATTAAATTCTGTGCTCCCGTAATCCGGCTCTGGAAAACCGGCCGCAAAAGAAAGCTGCTTTTTAAACTCAGGGGAATCGAAATCTGCACGGCCCGCCGTCCAGTCAATAAAGTCGCTTTTGCCAAAGCGTAGACAGACGTCCAAAACCGTCCAATTGTTTGCATCATGGAATAATTTTGCATCCGGATGGGCCCCCGCAAACGCAATCATTTCATCCGTCGTCCAGCCCGGCTCCGCTCCCACATCCGCACTCCGGCCCACAATTGTGTCCAGCCAGAAACTATATGGGATGCCCGTCAACACCCCGTCGAAGGTATAACCCTCCAAAACATTTTGGGGATAGTCTTCTGCAGCTAGCTCGCCGCTTTGCTCCAGCCAGGGGGACAAATCCTCAAAAACGCCGTTTGCCGCCAATGCTTTCACATTAAGGCTCTCGTCGAGGAAAATGATGTCCGGACATCTGTCTTTGGAAATGATATCAATATTCAGCTTTTCCACTGCATCCGAAATGTGCCCGAAATCAAAAGTATACTCGCGGATCGTCGCATGGCAGCTATCGCTCTGCCTGTTAAACGCCGCAACTGCCGCCTGTATATCCGGCCATGTCTGAAATGTGGCAATCACGATTTCCTGTTTTGCAGGAACCTCTGCCGGATCACATTTTGTCAGGACAGCAAGCTCAGTCTTCCCTGCACTCCCGCCGAACAACACCCTGATTTCTCCGTCCTCCCTATATTCAAACGCCCCCGTCAGACTTCCGTTTAGCCCATAGTCCGTCCATGAGAAAATTTCACTGACCGACTGTGTCCCACAGTCGTAGCCACACAGCCCGTCCGCCTCGCTGAGCAGAAAATCATAACCTGCTCCCGTTGTTATGTCCATGCCTCTTTCCCATGAATAATTCCTATAGACAGAGCCCATCCGCCTCTCCTCAAGATCAATCTCTGTCAGGACATACTCATTGGAACGCTGAAAACAACTGATATATAGCTTACCATCGGAGCCAAATCCGGCATTCTCCACATGATCATCAACTCCATCTAACCGCATTTCCCACTGCAAAACTCCATCTGCATCCAGGCACATCATCCGGTCTGTCAGAAACACATAAATCTGCTTCTCCTTATCCACCGCAATCTGCTGGTCAACGGAGGTCACTCCCCACTCCTCCCGCAGATTCAATTGCCATGACATATTTCCCTGCCCGTCAAACGCAAGCAGCGATACGCCCGACGTATAGTCATAATACAGCACATACACGCTTCCATCGTCCGCCACCCAAAAGTCTTTTACCTCACCGTTCCAGTCCCCAAGCGGCAGTTTTCTCACCACTCGGCTCTCTGCCAAAGAATATTCGCCGACAAAGCGTTTGGCAGCATCCTCTTCCCCACTGAATTCCAGACCGGTATAATACAGGGAATCCCCCACAAACTTTGCAGTATATATATTGATATCCCGCAGTTCTTCCAGTTCCGTGAACTCCGCCACATAGACGAAATCCTCCGCCTGCACCTCCTCGGAATAAGATTCCGAAGAATCATCGTGTCTCCGCCCGCAGGCAGCCATACAAAAAATCAGCGCGGCTGTAATTATCAAGGGAAACAATATTAAAGTACCTTTTCTCTGAAGGCTCCTGCCCATGTTTTCTCTCCTCTATTTTGAGTTCTTCGTTCTCTTAAAGCAAGACACAGCAATCCCGAT
This sequence comes from Acetatifactor sp., assembly GCA_029055435.1. Lineage (GTDB taxonomy): Bacteria > Bacillota > Clostridia > Lachnospirales > Lachnospiraceae > Acetatifactor. The sequence goes on along the minus strand of JAIDDH010000085.1, from coordinate 1,206 downwards.
TGTGCGCCTCAATCTGAGTATACACCCAATCAGGATTGCTGTGTGATTATTTTTGCAATGTCTTCTTCGCTGGTCCCGGGAAGAATCTTATAAGTTCCCGCGCGAATTCTCTTAGAATAACCATTATCACAAAGGAATGTATCAAAGGCCGCGGCATCCTCAATCAGGCCCGCCGCTGCAAGATCTTGGCTTACAGAGGAAGAACCGGCTCCGCTCTTAACCTGAAAAGTCACAGGCTCTGCGTCCGAACCCAATGGAACATCCTGTTCCATCGGAACATCCTGCTCCGGGGATGTCTCCGGCTGCGTAGAAGCCTCCGTTGAATTATCCTCTTTCTCTGGAGACTGAGCTGTCTCTGCGGACGTGCCGCTCTCCGGCGTATTGCTTTCGGAACCGCTCTCAGGAGGCGATGTGTTTTCCCCCTGCAGCGCGGAGAGTCTGACGGAATCGATCTCTATCATGCCGAGCGCCAGCGCTCTCTGGCGTATCTGTGCATCCGTCAGCGGCTTTTTTCCCGCATTGGCGATGGTAAGGACAATGGTTGTGAGCAAAACACCCACTGCCAGTCCTCTCAAATAGTATTTCAGTTTCATAATCTCCTCAATTCTATTTCATATCCTATTTTATTTCCTATTTCATTATTGATTGTTATACAAATCAATTACAAGCTTCACCTCACCGACGCCCAGCCCCAGCTCTTTGGCGATAGCAACCTTAGATTTACCCTGCTGGTAGAGTTTTAAAATCCGCTCGTTGTTATTGACCGCACGCCCCTCTCCTTCTGGCATAAAATACAAATCAGCAACAGGCTCTCTGGCCGCCTCCGGCACAAATAGCTCCGCAGGCTCAGTCAGCATAAGCTCAGTTACAGTCTGATCCGGTACAACCATCTCGGGTACAGGAGCCTGCAGTACAGACTCCGCCGACAAGCCCCCAGATACAGGGGACTCAGACATAGGAAAGTCAGAAAGCAATTGTTCAGGCACAAATGTCTCAAGTTCAGGGAACCGTTCTATGGCGGTGTCCTTTATAGCTGTATTTCCTATAACAGTATTTTCTATGGCTGTATTTTCTATGACAGCTTTTTCCGCCACAGCCGCTTCTATAGCTGCTTTTTCTATGGCCGCTTTCTCCGCAATAGCCGCTTCCATGGCCGCTCTCTGGGTGGCAGCATTATACGAAATAGCAGCTTCCAGGTCAGCAGTA
>JAIDDH010000084.1 GCA_029055435.1 Acetatifactor sp. | reverse complement strand
ACGGCGGCAGAAGATTCCACCAAGTATGTGGGCAGCAAGACTGCAAAATTCAGCATCGTGGCCAAGAATCTGAAGACTCTGCCCGATTTGATGAGCAATCTGTTCAAGATATTTGGAAAGTAAAAAAGTACTATAGAAGAGGCTGTCGCTTTAACAATTAAAAAATTGTAAAGCGGCAGCTTTATTTTTGCGAATTTTTTTGGTAAAACTGCTCAAATTTGGTATCAAAACTTTGGCGCTTATTTCAGAATTTATTTTGGTGTGCAATGTGGAATTTGTGCTAAAATAGTATTAAGTATCGTCAAATACTGTGGGGAATTTCCACACAGCAAATCTATTAAGATACATGCTTTACTGGTAAAGGAAGGGATATAATGAGAAAAGCAAAAAACTTTAGCAACAGGTTGATGGCAATGCTCCTGAGTGCGGCAATGATATTTGCGCCGATACTGGAGAGTATGCCGGTGTACGCGGCGGAAACGGATGCTGTTTCCGGTAATGAAGCGTCGGATGAGATGTTCCATGAGATTGTCAGACAGACAGGAACCGGGGATGCAGATGACGCAAAATTGTTTTCGGATATTCAGGAGACATTTTTCGCGGCTTCAGCATCTGATTTTTCAAATGTCGGAGGCTGGAATGAGAGCATCTACGCGGAGATAGCAGGAGTGACAGCTGCCGATGTCACGGAGGTCAGTTATTCCGGCGCCATGACAGGGAAGCTCGAAGGAGACGATAAGACATATCTTGTGAGAGACAATGGGAACGGCGGCGTCCGCATTGATATCCCGGGACTCAAAGCGGGTACATATACGCTCACGGTAAAGGTGGGCGGCAGTACTTTGACAAAGAGCGGTATTGAAGTCTATGCATACGACCGTTCGGGATATGCTCACTTTGGGTACGATGAGGGCGTCGGCGCATATAATAACGACGGAACCATAAAGGCTAACGCGATTGTTCTCTATGTCACGGATAAGAATAAAAATGATGTAACGCTTACCTGTAACGGCATTACCGTAAAGGGTATCGGTAATATTTTGAATTCCGTGGGACAGGCGAACAGCGGTGGAACGACAAGTAATGGCGGTAAGCCTAATACCAACCAGGGGATTATCAGGAAGCTTGCAGAGGCGGGCAAGCCGCTGGTAGTTAGATTCATCGGCTGTGTATCGGAAACAGGTCTTTATAAGAAAGGTACTTATGATGCATCTGAAGCAGGTCTGATTGAAGGTCTTACAGATTACGCTTCACTGGGTAATGGCGGTTCAGTGAAAGATAACGGACACATGGCCCGTATTCAGTCCGGTAAGGATATAACGCTTGAGGGTATCGGATATGACGCTGTTATCGATGGCTGGGGATTTCACTATATAGCTGAGGGGTCGGCTCCGGCGCTTGGAAAGAGCTTTGAGGTACGTAACCTCACGTTTATTAATACTCCCGAGGATGCTGTCGGTATGGAAGGACAGCAGGTAAGTAAAAACACTTCTTCAGATCTTTCATCAAGTGTTGAGAGATGCTGGGTTCATCACAATGAGTTTTATTGTCCCGATATTACAAGCCCTTCTGAATCGGATAAAAGTGAGGGAGACGGTTCAGTAGACTTTAAGAGAGGTCAATATTTTACCTGCAGCTATAACTATTTTGAAGGTTGTCATAAGACAAATCTGGTAGGTTCCGCAGATTATAGTCTTCAGTTTAACCTGACCTATCACCACAATTACTGGTATTTGTGTAAGGCCAGAGGACCGCTTGCACGAAATGCCAATATTCATATGTACAATAATGTAGTAGAGATGCAGACGGACTATGCTCAGAATACAAGAGCAAACTCCTATATTTTCTCTGAATATAATTTGTTTTATGCATGCAAGAGCCCGCAGGCTGTTGAGGGTGGTGCAATTAAGAGTTACCATGATTCGATTTCCAGTGTAATATGGAATAAGGGTTCGGCTGGAACAGTTGTTGAGGACAAAAAGGCGTATGTGGCAAATGCTTGTCAGTTCCAGGCAAGAAAGATTAAGTATGACAAGTTTGACGTAGACCCTGAGCTTTCTTATATCCCTGGTAATAATTATAAGCTTGAAACAGACTTTACTGAGTTGAGAAAAGTCATCGTATCTCAGACGGGCGTACAGGAGCAGAAGCCTAAGCTGCCTGAGGAGGTTGCAACAAGCGATTATTCCGTAGTGCCTAAAGGTGTAACACCCACTACCTTTGATTCATTGCCGCAGAATCTGACTCCTGGTAAGATTTCAAAGAGTGTGTATGCGTTTACTGTTAATGCGCCCTTTAATCTGGAGGTTGCCTATAATGGCGCTCCTGGCGTCTTGGTAAATGAGGCGGGTGAAAACCTGTTGACGGGGAACGGAGAACTTGTAAATATTCCTGCAGGTACCTATATGATACAGGCTGAGAATTTCCAGCCCGGAGATGGAAAAAAGGGAACCACAGTAGTATTTAAGGATATGACAATCAGTAGCTTAAAAATTGAAGCATGTGATCCTGATGCGCATTATCATAAATGGGTATTGGATAGCTCCAAGACGGTAGCAGCCACCTGTACAGAAACAGGTAAGAAGGTATATACATGTGCAGCAGACCTCGACGGAGGAGAATGTAAGGAGACGAAGGAAGAAACGGTTGCGGCTCTGGGACATTCCTATGGGGGCTGGAAAACAGACAGACCGGCTACAGAGACAGAGGCCGGTGAGAAGAGCCGTTCCTGTACCAGATGCGGTGTCAAGGAAACTGCCCCGATTCCGGCTGGTTCTACAGGAGGTTCTACCGGAGATACCTCGGGAGGTTCTACTGCGGCGGGAGATTATGTGCTTACCTTTGAAGGTTTGCAGAAAAATGACAGTTCGGATTTCTTTACCGTAACAGGAAGTTATTCCAACTCAAAGGGCTCCACCACAGTCAATGGAGAGAAGTATTCAGAATGTCTTAAGATGGAGTCCAAGACCAAAGTGTCTTTCTCCTGTAATGATGGAGCGAAGTTGTTCATGGCCTTTGCGTCAACGGAATCCGGCAAAAAGGTAATAGTAGACGGAAAAGAATACACAACAGATTCTGCCGGTACTGTTACAGTGGAATTGTCCGCTGGTAAACATGAGATTACCAAGGGCGACACGATAAACCTGTTCTATGTATCGGTTGAAAACGGAGCGTCATCAGAGGTTTTCTATACGCTTTCGTTTGAATATAACTATGACGATGCGCCTGATGCGAAAACAGTTTCGGTTGCTGAGGGTACATCCTATGCATCGATGTCACAGCTTGCGCCGGCATCCTTTACGAGAAGTGATTATGTGCTGGATGGATTATATACGGATGCATCCTGCACTACAGCTGTCACTTATCCGTATACGGTAAGCAGTAACGCTACATTCTATGCGGACTGGAAGGAAGGCGAGAAGCAAGAGGTCACATATTCTCTGATCTTTAATACCAATAATGGTTCTGCGGTGGCAACGGTTCAGGTATCGAGCTCTCAGATATATACGATTACTCAGAGACCTACAAGAGCAGGATATACTTTTGCAGGCTGGTATGATGCCCTGGAAGGCGGCAATGTAGTTGACAGGATTGACGGCTCTGCATTAACTGGAAATGTTACTGTGTATGCGCATTGGAATGCTTCGGAGAAGATGAAAAATTCGCTGGATGTGTCGAAGGATTTCAGCGAGCTTATGAACGGCAAGACGGAAATTAATATTACGGAGAAGACGACAGTTGGCGGCTTTACCATCCATGCGCTTGCGGGCGGCGTAGGTACTGCCGGAAGTGAAAATCCTAAATATTACATGACCGTAAAAGCTGATAAAAATAACAACAATGCTATGGGACTCTTCACCAACGGCGTACGTCTGACGAAGACGGATGCGGACATTGCGGGAAATGAGGACGGATTGTTAAAATCTCTTGAATTCACGGCGGAAGGCCAGGGAATTCTTACGGTGGATTTGGCGTTGACTGCAAGCCCTGAGAAAAATAAACAATATGATCTTGTTCTTGTCAGGAAATCGACAGAAGGTTCTCTTGTGGAAGCAGGAAGAGCATCACTGGCCACAACTGGGAAAACGAGAGCCACCAAGACTTTTGATGTAGAGGAGGCAGGAACCTATTACTTATATGCCGAGGGGGCAAAGGGTGTAGTTTACTATAACCTGAAGCTCACAGAGCAGGTATACACGATTCTTTATCAGGTAGGAGCCGGAACCGTGCCCGCAGGGCAGGGAAGTGTTGTTGCCAGAGAAGGAGAAGAGATACAGCTTCCTGAATGCACTGCGAATCCGGGATATGTCTTTAAAGGCTGGTCGATGGACGGCGGCGAGACTATGCTTAACGGTTCCTATACCGTTAAGACAGATGATGTGTCGGAAGGTCTTATAGTAATTACTGCAATTTATGATGTTTTGACCTATACAGTGAAATATGACGCCAACGGAGGCCAGCTTCCCGCAGGAATGGAAGCCAGCGTTACAGCGAAAGCGGGAGAAAGATTGACTCTGGGTGAGTGTACACCGAAAGCCGGTAAAAAGTTTGCGGGCTGGTCTGTGGGCAGTTCGGATAAAGTAATTAACAATTTCTATCTTGTAAACGCTGTTGATGCGAATAAAGATAATGTTATTACTTTGAAAGCTGTGTATAAGGATAATTCAAAGCCCAATCCTGAAAAGACAGGACTTCAGGTAGAGCTGAAAAATCCCGACGAGACCTACACCTACACCGGAAGTGCCATCAAGCCTGCCATCGTAGTGTCCAACAACGGAAA
>JAIDDH010000083.1 GCA_029055435.1 Acetatifactor sp. | reverse complement strand
TATTTAAATCATCCACCGCGCGCAGTCCGCCGAAGGAAATGTCCAGATTTTTTACTGCCAACATCGCCATTCTACTCAACCTCCTTTGCGGCAGATTTCTTAGCAAAACGTGCCTTTATGGACGCCGTGAACTTCTTCCGCCATTCAACACACTTGGGCGCCCAGTTGAAGAGCATCATGGCAATCAGGATAATCGCATAAATCAACATGCGGTAATCGCTGACCACGCCTCTTAAAAGCTCCGGCAACAAAGTCAAAATCACAGCGGCAATCATAGAACCGCGGATATTTCCCATACCGCCCAAAACCACAAATACCAGAATCATAATAGACATATTATAGCCGAAATTCTTTGGCAGTGCTGTCAGCGTAGACAGATTATGCGCATAGAGAACACCCGCGACACCGGCCAGCGCTGCAGAGATGCTGAACGCCATGAGTTTATATTTGGTCACAGGAATTCCCACAGACTCCGCCGCGATGGTATTGTCCCGAATGGACATGATCGCGCGTCCGTCTCTCGAATGAATCAGGTTCAGCACAATAAGCAATGTAAGCACCAGCAGAATGACGCCGATGGTAAAATTGGAATCATTGGGCGTACCGGTAATACCCATGGCTCCGTTGATAATAATCTTGTCGGAATCCGCCATCTGAAGATCCAGAGAACTCTTCATTGAAAAATGTAGCCCATTCTCATCGATGCCCAGATAGAGAATATTGATGATATTTTTGATAATCTCACCGAAAGCCAATGTCACAATCGCCAGATAATCTCCTTTGAGCCGCAGCACGGGAATACCAATCAAAATACCGAAAAGCCCCGCCAGTGCAGCGCCGATTAAAATCGCCAGAAGGAAGCGCAGACCGCCCGGCATACCCGGCACAAACATTTTCATACACTTGGAAAAGAAAGCGCTGGAGAATGCCCCGATACACATAAAGCCCGCATGCCCGAGACTGAGTTCCCCCAGGATGCCCACCGTCAGATTCAGCGACACCGCAAGGATGGCATATACACAGAGTGGAACCAGCAGACCTTTCATCAGGCTGCTGATATTTCCCGTTGCAATCAGAATCTGTGCACCTACATAAGCTATGAACACAAGTCCTATTGTGATGATATTACTGCGAAGTGTTTTACTCATACTTTCTCCCATCCGCCCGCTTGAACAGGCATGCAAATTATCAGACCTTCTCCTGAATATTCTTCCCCAGCAGTCCGGTGGGCTTCACGAGGAGCACTATGATCAGAACCGCAAACACGATGGCATCCGCCATCTGGGAAGAAATATAAGCCTGACTGAAAATCTGGATCACTCCCAGCAGAATTCCGCCGATAAAAGCGCCGGGAATGGAGCCGATACCGCCGAACACCGCGGCGACAAAAGCCTTGATGCCGGGCATGGAACCGGTATAAGGAGTCAGGGACGGATACGCGGAACACAGAAGCACACCGGCGATGGCCGCCAATGCGGAGCCAATGGCAAAGGTCAGGGAAATCGTTCCATTCACATTGATTCCCATGAGCTGTGCCGCTCCTTTATCCTCAGATACTGCCAGCATGGCCTGTCCCACTTTGGTCTTATTGATAAAGAGCATCAGCAAAATCATAATCACGATACAGGACACAATGGTGACAATGGTCTCGCCATTTATGACAATCTGACCATCCGCCAGCGTAATAGCCTTCAAATTCACCACGGAAGTAAAGGACTTTGCGTTTGCTCCGAAAATCAGGAGCGCCACATTCTGCAGAAGATAGCTCACGCCGATGGCCGTGATCAGCACAGCCAGCGGAGAGGATGCCATTCTGAGCGGTTTATATGCGATTTTTTCAATGACAATGCCCAGTACTGTACACACGATGACAGAGATCAGCACACCCAAAAGCGGATGGAGCCCCATGGTACTGCAGATTGTATAGCAGGTAAAGCCGCCCACCATAATGACATCCCCGTGGGCAAAATTCAACATCTTTGCAATTCCATATACCATGGTATATCCCAGCGCAATCAACGCATACACACTTCCCAGACTAATGCCGTTTATCAGATAAGTTATAAAACTCATAAGTACCTCCATCCCTTTTAAAAATACACTTCTCTAAGTATACCAGAAGCCTTTCATTCCCGCAAGTAAATTGCTCTAAAAACAGGAAAACGGCAGACTTCCTCCTGCCCTTAAAGCAATTTACTTTTTAAACAATCTGCTTTTTAAAAATGAGGGCTGCCCGATTCAGGCAACCCTCATTGGTTTTCCCAACAAAATCTGCATTACATTGCAGAATATTCACCATTCTTGATTACAACAGCCATGGGAGCTTTGTTCACCTCTCCCGTTGCCAGCCAGGTCATGCCTGCGCCGGTAACGCCATCAACAGTGATCTGAGGCATTGCTCCCTTCAGAGCATCACCAATCTCAGATACGCTCATGGAAGGTGTTGCGCCGCTCTGCTTGATTGCCTCTACAAGAATGTATACTGCGTCATAACCATCTGCTGCGAACTGATTGGGCGTGTCATTGTAAGCAGTTCTATATGCGTTGGTAAACTTCTGGCTTGCCTCATCTTTGGAGTCAGCAGCAAAAGGAGTAAGAAGCATAACGCCCTCTGCCAGAGATGTGTCAAAGTTCTCAACACCAAGGATACCGTCCATACCATCGCAGGAGAACCACTTGGGAGCATAGCCCATGCTGTTTGCCTGGGTCAGGATCAGTGCAGACTCCTGATAATAAATAGGAAGGAACACCAGATCAGCGCCGGCATCCTTTGCCTTCTGAAGCTGTACGGAAAAGTCTGTCTTATTGTCTGCGGTAAATGCCTCTGCAGCAACAATCTCAAAGCTCTGGCTCTCAGCGCCCTTTACAAAGCTCTCATAGATACCGGATGAGTAAACATCAGAGCTGTCATAAATTACAGCAATCTTCTGTGCCAGATTGTTCTCGCCGATATACTGTGCGGAAGCAGCACCCTGGTTAGGGTCAGAGAAGCATACCTGGAAAGCATTGTCGTACTGGGTACACTTTACTGCGGAACCGGAAGGCGTCAACATCATCATGTTGTCCTTATAGGTCTCCTCGCTGACTGCGATACAGGGAGTGGAAGTCACACAACCGATAATCATCTGTGCGCCCCAGTCCTTAACTGTGTTGTAAGCATTTACAGACTTCTCTGCGTCATGCTCATCATCCTGGAAATTCACTTCCAGCTTATAGCCGTTTACGCCGCCGGCAGCATTGATTTCATCAACAGCCAGCTGAACACCATTCATTACATTGATGCCGTAAATTGCGGCGCCGCCAGTGGTGGGTCCGATACCGCCGATCTTGAATACATCACTTCCGCCCTTGTTATTTCCGCATCCTGCCATAGCAAGAACCATCACGGAAGCCATCGCTACACTTACGATTTTTTTGAATCTTTTCATAATTCTCTCCTCCTTATGCCTGTGCCTTGGGCACATGAATTAGCATACAATAACTGTATCATACATTGCATATATGTATACAATTATTATTTCAGAATATACCGCATTCCTTTTTCTTTGTCAATCATTTCTTAAAAAAAAGCAGGAAAAATTGCATATTTTTTGTGTTTCAGGGTATAAATAGGGATGTGTGGCAATAGAATGCACATTGAATGCCTGTGTAAACAGGCAGATGGGAGGGAAAATATGGGAAATAAATATCTGGACGGCACCGTGCTCACAATCGCAATCATCGGTGTCATCAACTGGGGACTGATAGGACTTTTCCGCTTTAACCTCGTGTCATTCCTTTTTGGAGACATGTCCTGGTTATCCCGCATTGTATATGTCGTTGTGGGAATCTGCGGACTCTATCTTCTGAGCTTTTATATGCGGCTGTCAGACAGCTCAAACAGATAAAAGCTGATTTTCAAAAAATATTCAAAAAGCAGAGGACAATATGCTCCGCCGTCGCCGACGGGGCATCCTCTGTCTTTTTGTCTGCCCATATACAGCTTATATACAGCCTATATGCTGTCAATATCCAATTCCCTGCCGTCTCTCCAGAGACGTTCCAAATCATAGAGCAGACGATTCTCCTTATCAAAAATATGAACGATAATATCGCCGAAATCCATAAGAATCCAATTTGCGGTATCGTAACCCTCAATCTGTCTGACCGCAGACCCGCTCCTTCCCAGTTTTTCTTCCACATTATCGCACATAGCCTGTATCTGGCTGCGATTGTTGCCACCGGCTATAATAAAAATATCGGCCACCACGGAGACCTCGCTGATATCGATTACACGAATATCCTCCGCCTTTTTATCCTGCATTGCCTCTATGGCAAGCCGGGCCATTTCCATTGTCTTACTTTGTATCTTATTCTCCATACTATTCTCCTGTCCTTTGCTCCGATTCCGCCGCCGAACGATAATAATTGTAAGTCTTCCGGGTCATGGGGTCGATTTCCTCGCCGCTGCTCTCCAGATATTCCAGCGTATCCCCCAGAATGCGCAAAAGCGCTGCATCCAGATTCACGAAAGCAAGCTGCCTGATCTCATCCAGATTCGGAGCCTTCGTCCTTCCGGGCTCAATGTAATCCGCAATAAATATAATCTTCTCCAGCTTGCTCATGCCGGGACGGCCCGTGGTGTGATTTAAAATCGCATGAATCACATTGGAGTCGCTCACCCCATACTCTTCCATGGCCAGAAAGCTCCCTACTTTTGCGTGAAGCAAGGCCGGATTCCTGCGCTCAATCTCATTGATGCTGATGTTATGCTTCTCACAGATAGACAGGCGTTTCTCGTCCGAAAGGCATTTTGCACAATCGTGCAGCAGCCCCGCAAGCTGTGCGTCCTTTATGGAAGCATCGTGACACATGGCCAGTGCTGCCGCCGTGTATGCCACTCCCAATGTGTGCTCATAACGTCTGTCATCCAGGGCTCTTTCCATGGCTTTTCTTATTTTCTTCAGTTCAATGGTTTTCATTCCAATTGCTTTCATTCTCTGTAGAATCCTTTTTCTTCTATATAGGATATCACGGACCGGGGTGTCATATATCGGATACTCCTGCCCTCCCTGACACATGCTCTGATTTCTGTGGAAGATATTTCCAGATTCCGGAAGGGCAAAAGGGTAATGCGGGCTCCAAACCGCGCTTTAAGCTGCGCGATTTTTTCCTGCATGGCATCTGCCGACGCGCCCTGACGCACTGCAGCCACAAGCTCGCAGGCATCGAAAATCCGTCCGGGCTCCCGCCAGTTTTCAATGGTATACAGGCAGTCTGCGCCAATCAAAAAGAAAAATTTCTTTTCGGGGTAATTCTCTCTCAATTCTTCCAGCGTCTCATAAGTGTAGGTAGCCCCGCCACGTCTGACCTCTATGTCCACACAGCGAAAGCAGGTATTATCCTGCACTGCGAGTCCGGTCATCTCCAGACGCTCCTCCGGGAGCGGCATGTTCTCCGAAGATTTTCCGACTCCCTTCATATAAGAATATCCCGTGGGAACAAACCACACTTCGTCCAGCGAAAGCGCCTCTCTTGCGGCCTCCGCCAGCATCAGATGCCCCATGTGTACGGGATTGAAAGTTCCGCCCATAATACCGATTCTGTCCATAACTCCTCTTGTTCCGCCTACATGCTATAATTATTTCGGCAATACGATTTTCGGCTTGTCCTTATCCGGCTTATAGAGCACAATCTTCCTGCCGATTACCTGTACCACCTGAGAATGCGTTCTCTCCGCCACAGCCTCCGCCACAGCCCTGGGGTCGTCCAAACAATTCTTCAACACAGCCACCTTAATCAGCTCGTGATTATTAAAGCACTCTCCCACAGCCTCCGTGAGCTCCGGGGTAAGGCTCGACTTACCAATCTGAAACACCGGATCGAGATTGCTGGCAAGACTCTTTAAATAAGCTCTCTGTTTGCTTGTCATCTGCTCCTCATTTCCGCGCCTTCCGCGCGCTTTGTTAGATATACGAATACATTGTACTACTTATAATAATCGAAGGACAGGCCGTACATACGGACGGTATCCCCCTCCGCAATACCCAAATTTTCAAGCTCCTCCAAAATCCCCGTCTCCTTCAGGAAATTCTGGAAAAAGGTAAATCCCTTCTCGCTGTCCAAATTGGTATAGCCCAGCATCTTTTCAATGCGGGGACCTTCCACCACATATTCATCCGCTTCCTCGTCATAGAGTACCGTATAAGGCTCATCCGAATAACCCTTCGCAAGCTCGGGGAAATACTCCTGCTCAAATATGGTGGGCTCATCGCCGCTTTGAAGAAGGATTTCATTCACACGATATAAGAGCGGCTTCACGCCCTCACCGCTCACCGCCGAAATAGGAAATACCTGTACCCCGGCAGGCTCAAATTCTGCCTTCAGCAGCGCGATGGGGTCTGTATCTGCTCCTTCATAAATCGCATCGATCTTATTGGCGGCAATCACCTGAGGGCGTTCTGCCAGCAGCGGATTGTAGGCCTCCAGTTCTTTGTTGATGGCATAGATATCAGCCACAGGATCGCGCCCCTCCGTTCCGGCAGCATCCACAATATGGATGATTACCTTGGTGCGCTCGATATGGCGCAAAAATTCATGTCCCAGTCCGACTCCCTCGGAAGCTCCTTCGATCAGGCCGGGGATGTCCGCGATGACAAATCCTCCCGTCCCCTCCAGATCCACCACACCCAGATTGGGATTCAGGGTGGTAAAATGATAATTTGCGATTTTGGGCCGGGCATTTGTGACACGGGAGAGAAAGGTGGATTTGCCCACATTGGGAAATCCCACAAGTCCCACGTCTGCAATCATCTTCAGCTCCAACAGAAGCTCCAGTTCCTGCGCCGGCTGTCCGGGCTGCGCATACTTGGGCGCCTGCATGGTGCTGGTGGCATAGTGCTGATTGCCGTTTCCGCCCCTGCCGCCCTTCAACAGCACAATGCGCCTGTTATCCCCCGACATATCCGTGATCACCTGTCCGCTCTCCGCCTCTTTGATGACAGTTCCCCGGGGAATTTTGATGACAATGTCATTGCCGTCCTTGCCGCGGCAGTTTTTCTTACCGCCCGGCTCTCCGTCACCGGCCTTATATTTTCTGATATGCCGAAAATCAATCAGGGTGTTCAGTCCCTCATCCACTTCGAAAATAACGTCGCCTCCGCGGCCTCCGTCGCCTCCGTCGGGGCCGCCGTTGGGCACATATTTTTCACGCCGGAATGACACATGTCCGTCACCGCCCTTACCGCTCCGCACATAAATTTTGGCTCTGTCAGCAAACATGATATCGCTCCTCTCTCCAGTCCATGGATCTCTACAGATATATGTCCATATGCGCCCCTGCGCATAAAAAAGGGCTTCAAACGGTATGTGTTTGAAGCCCCCAGTAGGTCTTATTTCTCCACAGGATATACGGAAGCCTGCTTCTTGTCGCGGCCTTTTCTCTCAAAACGCAAAACGCCGTCAACCAGTGCATACAGGGTATCATCACCGCCAATGCCTACATTGATGCCGGGATGAATCTTGGTTCCGCGCTGTCTGTAAAGGATATTTCCTGCCTTCACAAACTGTCCGTCAGCGCGCTTCGCACCCAGCCTCTTGGACTCGGAATCTCTGCCGTTCTTGGTAGAGCCCACACCTTTTTTATGAGCAAAAAATTGAAGGTTCAAATTCAACATGGTTTACACCTCCTTGAAATTTACTTGTAAATACTGCTTTCCATATTTATCGCTGAGCTGCTGCAGTGAAAAAACCAGAGCATCCAGGAGAAATACGGATTTTTCCTGCAAAGACGCATCCGCCGGGAAATCAAATTTCATGAATCCGGTCTCCTCATTGGTCACAACCGCAATCTCCTCCCCCGCCAGCTCCTCCAGAGCATTCGCAGCGCTGATCACCAGTGCCGATATGGCGGCGCACAGGATATCCGGCTCCCTGTGAAACCAATATCTTTTCGCGTAATCTGCATGGCCCATACAGAGAATCTGTCTGTATGCACCGTTTTTGTCCTTGCTGATCTCAATCGTGGTCATCTCGATATTCTACACAGTGATCTTGTCAATCTTAACCTGTGTGTATGCTTGTCTGTGACCGTTTTTCTTGTGGAAGCCGGTTTTTCTCTTGTACTTATATACAATAACCTTCTTGCCACGACCCTGCTCCATAACGGTAGCTGATACGGTTGCTTTGGCAACTGCATCGCCGACCTTGAGGGTTCCGTCACTTACTGCGATAACCTGGTCAAAAGTAACAGTATTGCCGGCCTCTGCCTCGAGCTTCTCAACTTTGATGACATCGCCCTCAGAAACCTTGTACTGCTTTCCGCCTGTTGCAATAATTGCGTACATATAAGGCACCTCCTTCACAGAACACATGCGGCCTCTTCCGCACTGCTCTTTACTCGCTAACTTTGGTGGCGCCGTCCTCAGACAGACACACTTATACCTAGTTAAGCGGCATACTATGACATCATAGCATGTACGCTCCCGCACTGTCAATACTTTTCCTGAAATTCCCGTAAATTTGTGTAACAGTTCGGTTTTTTCGGAAGCTTAGCCCGGACAGGGGAATGTTGATATGAAGACCCTTGAAAAACGTCAGCGCTTAGCGAAGTCCTTTTGAGCTTAGCGCCTGCTACGTTTTTCACGGAGCGGGAGCACGTCTGAATATCAACATTCCCCTGCCCGGGCGGAAACTTTAGTAAGGCCGAACTGTTGCACAATTTTACACATTGACAGTAAAATCCGTCTTTGTTATGATGGATGAAACATCAGACTATATGTCAGGCATCGTCTGTCGGGAGGTATTATAAATCATGAAAAAATCAACCGTCATCGTCTCATTGCTGCTAGCCCTGTCGTGTGCATTCTGCGCCGGCTGCAATGCAGGCGATACCACACAGTCAGGAAAGGAGTCCGAAAACATGCAGGAAACCATTGATTCCATTCTCTTTGCCCCCGGGGACAAATTATCTCTGGAGGAATACGCTTCCTCTCTCAGCGAATTATGTCAAAACGCCAAGGGCGGCTACGAACAGCTAATGCTGACTGCCAAAGACAAATCCGCTCCGGCAAAGGGCGTTAAAGCAGCCAAAAAGGTAGAGGAAAAATATAAAGCGCGTCTGGATGAGCTTTGTTCCATGGACTTTTCCGCCTGCACCGAGGAAGAAATCAGCGGCTATTACCGCGAAGTCAGCACCATAATCACCGCCGTCCGCGAGGCAAATGATCTGATAAAGCGGTAACCCATTATTTACCAGTTATTTTTTATTTAACAGTAATATTCTTTGTGATTACAGATTTCTTTGTGGTTGCCTCCACATTTCCTCTGGGCGTAATCTCCAGCACATATTTTCCCTTCCCGGTAAGCCCTGACACAGGCTTCCCGGCCGCATCGTAATATTTGAGGGTGTAATCTCCGCTGCCCAGCACCGTATTTCCGATTTTCACCGTTACGGCAGGCGTCACATCGGCGCCGTTCTTATACTTCACTGTGGAAGGACATGTCACCTTGAGGCTGGTGACGGGCGCCTTTTTTATAGTATAAGTAAAGCTCTTGTTTATAGCTCCGGAATAATTTCTCCCCTGCACTGTTACTGTATAACTGCCCGCCGCAACAGGTGTTGTTGTTGCGCTCCCACCGTTGACATTTTGATACAAAACAA
Source organism: Acetatifactor sp. (assembly GCA_029055435.1). GTDB lineage: Bacteria > Bacillota > Clostridia > Lachnospirales > Lachnospiraceae > Acetatifactor. The sequence continues at coordinate 28,084 of JAIDDH010000083.1, read as the reverse complement.
CATAGTCAACGCCTTCTTTCAAGCGTTTCCCCTTATACTTCACCACCGTAGCCGCAGGATTACTCTTTCCATTATAGGTTTTAGAAGCGGTACAGGAAACAAACTCAAGTTCTCCATCTGTACAGATTTTGGGCGTAATCTTGAAGGTCCTATAAACAGTCCCGCCATAATTCCCCGTACCGGTGATAGCGACGGTCGCCGTCCCTGCATTTATGTTATTGGTATAAGTCACCTTATATTTTGCCCCTTTAGGCAAAGTTGCAGTCGCCTTCACCTTAGGTTTGAATGCTTTGCCGGTATATTCCACACTGGTGATTGGCAATGCCTCAAACCAGCTTTCCTGAAGCATCTGGGTCACCTTCAGGTTCAGAGTAGCCTTTTTCCCGCCAAAGCTCACATTGATTTTGGTACTGCCCACAGCCAGCGGCTGTACCTTCAGAGAGATCACATCTCCGCTCAAAGTACAGGAACTCACAGTGGCAATCTTGGAATTGCTGACAGTGGCCTTGGGAGCGGCAAGTCCCTCCTTGGCCTGTATGGCGGCTGCGGTAAGCGATCCGTTCTTTTGTCCTGCCGTAATGGAAAATGTCACCATATCCGAACTGTCAAACTTTGTGTCTTTATTTGACAGATAATAGGACAGGCTGGCTTTCTTATTGCTGGCAAAAGTCAGCCCTGTCCATTGATAGACATAGACTGTGCAGGACATCTTTTTGCCCGCAACCGCACAGGTAACCACTGTTTTTCCGGGAGCCACTGCCGTGACTTTGCCCTTGGCGTCAACCTTTGCCACTTTAGAATCGCCTCCGGACCAGGTGTGCCGGAAACTGTTATAATAATCATTGGAAAGAGCAAGCTGCTGTTTTTTCCCTTTCGTCAGCACAAGCTCCGATTTGTTTATGCTGAGGCTCTCCGCTCCGGCGGAATATTTTGCACCGGCAAGCGTCGGATAGGTGAATTTCTGTCCCACCACATAGCGAGAGCCCATGGCCACATGCTTGGTATCGGATGCGGAGAGCAGATACTGCCCGTTAGATTTGCTGCCCGCGTCATTCCATGTAGAGTCCAACATATACCAGTTCCCGTTGGGCATCTTCACATAATTCCACGCATGTCCTTCTCCGTTGCCTGCTCCATAGACTGTCATGGAAGGAATCCCCGCGATGTCGAGCAATCTGTTCATGGCAAGGGCATAACTCTCGCACACTCCGTATCCCTTCAAAAGAATCCCCACAGAGCAGTGACAATAATAAAATTCCTTGGACGCCAGATCTGCTTTTGTCTGCCCAAGCCCTATATTATTATAATAATTATTCTCGCATATCCATTTATCAAAATAGTATATCAGACCGTAAGCAGGCGCATTAGGATAGTTCTCCTCAGCATATTGATACGCCTCATCCACCAGTGTCTTGGCCTTCTTTTGGGCGCTGTTTAACAGACTGGCAGAATAATGCTTGGATTTGTCCATGGTAATCTTCAGGCTGCCGCTATAGCTGTAGAGTATTTTGATGCCGCCGCTGCGGTCAGCCCACTCAAAGCTGGAGGGATAGGCATCCTGTATAGCAGACATGGCATTCGCAATAGTTGCATTGCTGGGCTTGCCCGAGACCGCCATGGAAAAAGAATTGGATTTCCCCTTCACCATCTTGGACTTGGCAGCATCGTACATCTGCTTCTCAAGTTTGCTGGTCAACTGATCTTTAAAATAGCTGTCCTTGTCATAGAGCGTGTCAAAGCTCAGCGCCTCCAGCTCCTCAAAGGTCTCCTCCGCGACGGCATTGCGCTCCATCAGCGAAAGATTCTCTTCTTCAGGCATGCCGGAAAATCCGCTGTTCAGCATATCCCCCATGACAGTGATACCACGCTGACAGTTCTCCGTACCCTTTATTTCTACCGCTTCCGCCCCATAAAAATCAAAAGGAAGCGTGTAGGATATCCCCAGAACTCCCTCTCTATCCACATAGAGCACGATATCACGGACATCCTCCCCGGCGGCTTTCCATTCGGCGATTTCATCACACAGAGCAATATAATTCTCCTGTGCGACTTTATCAAATCCCGCTACCGTCGCCGCAGAAAGATAGGCGACATCCGGATAAAGAAGTCCGTCGCTTCCGCAGGCTTTGAGCATGCTGCCCGAAACCATTTCGACAGCAGGACCATCAGATGAGCCCTGCTCCAAATCCGTTTCAAAGGCTTCCGGCTCCTCTTCCACCCACTCTACAATCTGCTCGGGATTTGCCTCCACAGGCGCACTCTCCGCCGCAACAGCCACACCGCTCTCTCCAAAAAGCATGGCGAGCGCCAGCCCATATGCAAGTATCCGTCTGGTATAATTTACTTTCATCCACATCCTCCTGTCCGCTCCGGCGGACATCAATTCAATCACCGGTTTTTATCTGTCATTAATCAGCAATTCAAACATCTTACTGATATAAGTGAGATTGGCTATGTCACTGTCCGACCATTTTCGCGTTATGTCGCTCATCTTACAGTAAACGAGGTAGCCCTCATGTTTTTTGCAGTTCATTTTATAGACCAGCGCTGCTTTCACACCGCGCGCCATCAAATATTTATGTGTCTGAGGACAGAGCTGCTGAATCAAATCCAGATTATCGATGACTGCCATATTGTGCTCCCTGTAGAGATGAACAAAATTCGTCTCATGCACATAGTCTGCAAAGGACTCCTCAGGCATCTTCCCACCGTCCACATTCCAATAGCTCTCCAGCCGCCGCTTTTTTTCATCTCCATAAAACAGATGAATTTCCTCCAACCCGAAGGTACTGCCCACATCGCTCAGGAGCATGTCGAAAGGCCGGTTGGCCTGCCGAGCCACATACTCCAGCATCTTCAACACCAGATCTTCCTTGTCCTGCCTCTGCAGGGCACTGCTCTGCACATTGACTGTCTCCTGCTCGGAGAGCACATCCCCGTGAACATCCGGGGCATAGACAATATAGCGATTCTTGCCCTTCTGCTTTGCGCGGTAAAGCATCTTATCCGCAATTTTAAACAAATCATCGTAGACCAACGCATCGTCAGGATAGGTTGAAACACCGATAGAACAAGTTACAGTGGGCACATCCTTGCGATCCTTGTAGAGCCATTCCACATTGCTCCTGATGCTGCGAAGAATCCCCCGCAGATCAGAGAGAGTATTTATGCCTTCAAGCACCACAAACATTTCATCTCCGCCGATTCTGCCCGCAAGTCCCTTTCCTGCCACCGCCTCCTTGATGATATCCGCCGCTGTGGCAAGCACCTCATCACCGAACAGATGTCCAAGAGTATCGTTGACCTGCTTAAAATTATCCAAATCTATCACGCACAGATTCACATTATACTTCGGCTTGTGCCGCAGAAGATTTTCTGTGTACTCTATGATTGCACGCTTGGTGAGAAGCCCTGTTGTGACATCTATGTCATAATCATTCTGGGTATAATCTATTGCCTTCCCGTCAAAATTGCTTCTGCGCAGAATGCATCCGAATACAATGGACTCTTTCTGTGAATTCAGAATGGTTTTTCCCTTCACAATGTGAATGTCCTTCTCAGGGTCCACCTGTTTATCTAAAAGCCGCAGCTTGTACTCAAAACGCTTTGTCCCCTTTGCAATATCCTGACACAGTTCTTGAAACACTGACAGATACTCTTCATCCACCAGCTTCTTCTCCAGCAGCGATTTCTGAAATTCCGTTATCGTTCCCCGGAAGGAATACACCCGGTTGCTGTTCCCGCCGTTAAATATCTGGAAAAAGTCCTGCTTCACATCATACACAAAGAGATACTCGCCCAGCATATCGAGAAATTCATTATACAGGCAGTTCTCATCGCAGATACTGTTGAGCTTATCCTCCATATCTGCAATGTCCCGAATTTCAATCTCGATATAAGCGTCCTTCTCTCCCTCCACGGAGAGCGCTGAGAGCTCCGCGAGCACATAATGATACTGCTCGTCATATGCCATAAGACGGACGACCTGCACAGCAGTTTCCCCTTCACCCAGCTCAGACACCCCTTCTTTAAAATATTCCAAATCTTTAGGGTGAACGCTTCCCGCAAGAGAGGCATAATTCTCAAAGCCGATATATTCATAAAATTGTTTGTCGGCTCTGACAATCTGCAGTCTCCTGTCAATTGTAGCCGTACCAGTATTAGACTTTGCCATACTCACCTCCCGCCAAGCACTAATTCAATCATTTTTCCAATCAGATTCAAATACATTTTATCGGACTCCGTCCACATCCTGGAGGCAGACTCTTCCTTATAAAAGACTACATGTCCTGCGACCTTGCCGTTCATGCGATAAATCAGCGCTGCGGTCACATGCTGCGCACTCAGGCTCGCATACGCCTCAGGACACAGGAATTCCAAATCTGCCGTATGATTGATTACCGCCAGATTATTCTCATCAAACAACTGCCGGAACTTTGTGTTGTCTGCATAGTCAAGACGCCCGTTCTCAAGGGGCTTTCCATCAGCTCTCCAATGCATGGCGGTATAGACCGGCTCATCATAAAACACATCTGTCTCCACCAGAGAAAATGCCAGCCCGGTCTGTTCCAGAACAGACTTTGCTCCCCACATCCCGCGGTGCAGGAAATTTTCTGTCAGTTCCAGAAGAAGCCTTTCCTTGTTTATAGCCACATTCTGTTGTTTCATAGGTGTCACGGGCACGGAAACATCTCCGGCCAGCGGATTCGGGTGAACACCCTGAGTATAGATAATATAGCGGTTCTTTCCGCCCTCCTTTGCCCGATAGAGCATTTTGTCCGCAATTTTAAATAAATCATTATAATTATCCGCATCCGTGGGCCATGCTGCCGCTCCTATGGAACAACTCAGGTGAAGGTCATCCCGCACTCCTTTATAAGCCCATTCCACATTGATGCGGATAGTTCTGAGAATACTTTTTAAATCTACCCGGTCAATGATATCTTCCAGGAAAATCAGCATCTCATCGCCGCCGATTCGTCCCACAACACCGCGGTCTCCCACGGCATCCTTCAGAATATCCGCCACAGTCATGAGCACTTCATCGCCGAAGAGATGACCGTAATTGTCATTCACACCTTTAAAATTATCCACATCCAGCACACAGAGATAACTGGTTCCGCCGGATTTCGTCTCCATGAAATTTTGTATATAATCGGCAATAGTCTTCTTACTCAAAAGACCTGTCATCTCATCCTTTGCCGCATCCGCGCCAAGACGGGATTTTCTGCGGCGGGAATCCTTGGCCAGCGTATAGACACACCCCAGTACCAGCGGCTTCCCATCTATATCCGAAATTGCTTTTCCCTTCAGAAGATACAATTCCTTCCCTTCGCCGCGGGTCAGATTGGCCATCATGACCTCATGTGAAAAGCTGCGGGTTCCCTGACGCACGTCTGCACAGAAGCGCCTGAATGTATCCAGATTCTTTTCCGTAAGCGAGTGCCCCTCCACAAAAGACTTTTCCCACACGTCAAAACTGCCGCCAAACAGGCGTATACGCTGTCCCCCGCTGCTCATGAACAGACAGAAACTGTTTTCCTCCGCATTGTATCGAAAGAAAATTTCATCCATGATATCCAGATAAGCATCAAGCTGACGCACTTCGTCGCTCATTTTGCTGAGCTCCTGTTCCAGCATATCGATGGACTGTATATTCAGACAGACAAACTCTCCCTGCTCCTTCAACTCATTCATAGTTATATCGGCGACCACCCAGTGCAGACTTTCGTCCTGACGCAGAACGCGGTAAGTCTCCACCATGCGCTCTCCCGTAGCAAAAACAGATTCCAGGGCGGTCTTCAGCTTTGGGAAGTCCTCCTTAAAAACACTCTGTTCCAGAACTATCGGATTCTCCCAACCGATAAATTGATAGAAATTCTGATCGGCTCTGACTATTTGTAAATTTCTGTCAATTGCGGCAACGCCCGTTTTAAAATGTGTCATGTAAAGAATCCCCCCAACTTAATTTGTGCCTTTCTTCTCAAAATCTTCCACATACTGAGCAATCAGCTTCACAGTTCCCTCCACGCCCAGCACACTACTGTTTACGCACAAATCATAGCTGTCCGCACGCCCCCACTTTTTGGAAGAGTAATAATTATAATAGCTCTGACGCTGCTTATCTTTCTTAATAATCATGTCCCGTGCCTTCCCCTCGGGAATACTGTATTTTTCCATGATACGCTTCGTCTTGGTGCCCTCATCCGCATAGATAAAGAGATGAATACAATTCTTACAGTCCGCCAGTGCATAGTCCGCACAGCGGCCGACGATGACACATGGTCCCTCCTGCGCGATCTTCTTGATCGTATCAAACTGTGCCAGGAAAACCTTGTGACTGATAGGCATATCCACAAAGGAGGACGCATTGTAACCGAATGAATAAGTGTCCATCACCAGATTATACAAAAAGGAATTGGTTGGACGCTCATCATGATTCTGAATCATTTCCTCGCAGAACCCGCTCTCCTTTGCCGCCCGGGAAAGCAGCTCCTTGTCATAACATTTAATACCAAAATATTCCGCAACCTTTTCACCGATCTCATGACCGGCAGAGCCGAACTGACGACCTATGGTAATTACAGTATTCATAAAAGCACCTCCAATCCGAGATTATCCACTTTTATTATACGTTATTTTTTTTGCTAAGACAATGTTTTTTTGCTCCGATTCAGGACTCCTGCTCTAAAATATCCAGCAGATGCTGAAAATACTCCGGCAGCGGCGCATCCGTCTCCAGATACTCTTCCGTCTGCGGATGCCTGAATCCTAATATTTTAGCGTGAAGGGTCTGACCCTCCAATTTATATGGGGATTTCCTGCCCCCGGCATAGACCTCATCCCCCAGAAGGGGATGTCCGATGGACGCCATATGGACGCGGATCTGATGTGTGCGCCCCGTCTCCAGCACGCATTCGATATAAGTATACTTTTTAAAGCGCCGCAGTACCCGGTAATGGGTCACCGCCCTCTTCCCGCACTTTTCATTTACAGCCATCTTTTTGCGTTCCGTGGGATGTCTTCCGATCGGTTTATCCACGGTTCCCTCGTCCTCTGTTAACACACCGTAACAGATGGCGTGATAGCGCCGGTTGACGCTGTGTTCCTTCAGCTGTGCAGCCAGGCAATTATGAGCTCGGTCATTCTTACATACCAGAATGGAGCCGGTGGTATCACGGTCTATCCGGTGGACAATCCCCGGCCGCATGACGCCGTTAATCCCCGAGAGCTCCTGTCCGCAGTGATATAACAGCGCATTCACCAATGTCCCGCTGTAATGTCCGGCGGCGGGATGTACCACCATGCCCTTGGGCTTGTTCACCACAATCACATCCTGATCCTCATAGAGAATGTCCAGCGGAATATTCTCTGCGTCAATATGGGGCTCCACAGCTTCCGGCAGGCAGAACCGCACCTCGTCCTCCGCCTTCACCCGATAGCTGCTCTTTACAGGCTCGCCGTTTACACGGACATGCCCTTCCTTTATCATTTTCTGGATAAAAGAGCGGGATAAAGAATCAATGAGCATACTGACACAACGGTCAATACGCTCATCCTCCATATCCTCCGTGATAAGAAACACAAACTCATCCATGTTGTTTTCCTCTCCCGGGTTATTTTATCTCCCGATAACGGTTCTGCTTAAAACTCAGAAATTCTAAATCCTTCTCCTGAAACACAAACATAAACAATACGAAAAGCCCAAGGGTAGCCACCACGATATAGATGTCCGCCACATTGAATATAGGATAATTGATCAGGACAAAGGAGATGAAATCTACCACATAATCAAAACGGAAGCGGTCTATCATATTTCCGATTCCGCCCGCGATGACCACAGAGAGCAGCACATGCACCTTCACAAATTTTTTCTTATTCGGCAATTTAAATAAAAAGAAGAGAATCACCGCCAAAAAAATAATTCCCACAAACAGAATAAAAAACTTCTGATTCTGCAGCATACCGAAGGCGGAGCCGCGGTTTTCCAGATACTGAAGCTCCAGCACACCGTCAATCAGCACCCAGGCAGGATTCCCCTTCAGCCCAGTGCTCGCCAGATATTTGGTATATTGATCAAGACCGAGGAGAAGCGCGATGATCAGCGCATCAACGCAAAGCATCAGCCCCTTGCTTACCTTTTTATTGTCTTTATTTCTTTCTTTACGCATGTGCATCCTCATCGCTGAATTGAATTTCTTTTATGGCCGCCAGAATTTCCTCATCGGTGACAGTCGTGTCAATAAATGCCTTGCCGATCTTTTTGAGGAGAATGAACCGAATATTACCCGCGCTCATCTTCTTGTCGGATTTCGTGAGCCGCAGAATCTCCTCAGGCTCTATACCGTCCACGGAAATCGGCAGATAAAAGGGCACAAACATATCGCGAATTTCATAATATTCCTCCATGGAAAGCAGCTCCTTCTTCCAGGAAATATAAGCAGCGGCAACCGTGCCCAGCGCAACGCATTCCCCGTGATAAAGCTCAAAATTCTTTGCCTTCTCGATGGCGTGACCTATGGTATGACCCAGATTCAAAAGCGCCCTGTCTCCCTGCTCTGTGGGATCCTTTTCCACCACCAGCTTCTTGATGCCGCAGCACCGCCGCACCATCTCCTCCAGCACAGCCGCATCCCTCTCGCATATCTCATACATATTCTCGATAAGCCACTCATAAAAGGCGGCATCCTTAATCAGCGCAGATTTCATGACCTCCGCAAATCCAGAGAAAAACTGTCTGTCCTCGAGAGTGCTCAGAACAGAGAGATTCATATAGACCAGACGGGGCATCTTAAAGGCCCCCACCATATTTTTGTAACCGTCAAAATCCACCCCGGTCTTGCCGCCGATGGAGCTGTCCACCTGAGACAATAAGGTAGTGGGAATCTGAACAAAGTCGATGCCTCTGAGATAAGTGGCCGCCACATAGCCAGTGAGATCACCCACCACGCCGCCGCCCAGAGCAATCAGCATGTCCTTTCTGTCAAAACCCTCCTCTATCAAATAGGTGTAAACGCCCTTCACCGTATCCAGCGTCTTGTGCTCCTCCCCTGCGGGAAATACATATTTTGCGGTCTTGAGACAATTGCCCTCCAATAGCTTTAAGACTGCATCTCCGTACAGCTCATCCACACGGGAATCCGTGACGATACAAAGCCGCCTGCCGTCCGCGCCGAGCCCTTTGAGCTCCTCCCACAACTCCGCAAAAGACTGTGAAAACACAATGTCATAGCAGGGCTTTTTTTGATATGAAACCGATAATCTCTGTGCCATAATTTTCTCCTAAAAAGGCTTCCCTATCCGGGAAGCCCGTAATTTTTTATATACCTCCGTTTAAAGGCATCTCAAAGGAGCCGCCGAAGATATCCTGAAAATCTCCTGATATGTCCACACTGGCCGGTGTGATGATAAATATGTAATGCGAAATCTTCTGCAGATTGCCAGATATCGCAAAACAGGAGCCGGAGGTAAAATCAATAATGCGCTGGGCAATATCCACGTCCAGGCCCTCCAGATTCAAAACCACAGTGCGGTTTGCCAGAAGCGTCTCCGTGATCTCCCTTGCATCCTCCACGGTGCTGGGCTTAATCACACACACCTCCATACCGTTACCCGGCATCTTGCGGGTTACGTTCTGACGGATAGGCGTCACCTTGGGCTGAACAGTTCTCTTGGCAGCCCGATCCTCATATCCGGCGTCGGCATTGTCCTTCGCCGCTCTGGAAGAAGCTGTCTTCTTGGGCGCAGGCTCGCTGGCGGCCTCATCATCGTCATCCAGATAATCATCGTCGTAATATTCATCATCCTCATCATTCAATTTCATATAGTTCAGAAACTTATCCATGACACCCATCTATCAACTCTCCTTTTTATAGTCCCGCTCTCCGAAGATGCCCGTCCCCACCCGGACACAGGTAGCACCTTCCTCCACGGCAACCATATAATCGCCTGTCATTCCCATGGACAGAACACTGCCCATGCCTCTATTATCCGTGTTTTTGCTCATGATGTCAACAGACAATTGTGTCAACTTTTGAAAATATACGCGATTTTCCTCCGCATCCTCCACAAATGGAGCTATTGTCATCAGGCCTCTGACACAGATGCCAGGTAATTTTGCAATCTCCGAAACCAGACTTTCCGCCTCTCCGGGCGCAGCTCCAAACTTGCTCTCCTCCTGCGCCACATTCACTTCCACCAGAATATTCACCGTGATATTCCGCTTTACGGCCTCCCTGCTGATTTCTTCCGCCAGTCTCAGGGAATCCACGCTGTGTATCATATACACCTTGTCCACAATATACTTCACTTTGTTGCGCTGCAAATGCCCGATCATATGCCATCTGATGTCGGCAGGCATCTGCGGAATTTTATCCAGAAGCTCCTGCACCTTATTCTCACCGAAATCTCTTGCTCCCGCCGCGTAAGCTTCTCTGAGAAGCTCCACGGGCTTTGTCTTGCTCACGGCAATCAGCGTGACCCCGGACGCATCCCGGCCGGATATCTCACAGGCCTTTTCGATATTCTCCTGTACCCGAAGCATATTTTCCCGAATAAAACTTTCTGAAGCCATTTTTATCTTATTTCCTCTCAATCGTTTATGAACTGATCGTCATGCACGGAATCTGCGTTCAGCGCAATATAATCATACACATTCAGCCCGTATTGGGTGTTTGCCTTCACAATGGCGTACTCATCGTTCTGATACAGAATATTGATCTGTCTGAAATCCGCATATCCATTATTGACATTGTAAACGCCCTTGAGCGTCGCTCTCCTGCTCACCACAAAGGTATCCTGTCCGTTCTCCTTGAACAGAGTATCCCCCGCATTCAGAATAGCGGCATCCACATAATACTCTCTAGTATTTTTGTCATAGCTGTAAAGAGAAATATCATAGAGCTGGCTGGAGACCTCGCCGTTCTCCATCACATACTGTCTGAGCACCTGTCCCTTGCCCGAATCGCCCTGAGGAAATACGTAATCCTCCGGAATCAGGTAAAACTCCTTGTCCACAATGGCGGAATTGGGAATCTTCAGTCCCGTATCATTGTTGAGCAAAAGCTCAATCTCCAGAAAACGGTCATTCACAAAAGTAATCATGGAATTTGTGAAAGAAAGCTGCAGATAGTGCTTTCCATCCCCATTGTTTAAAAGCTTTGTCGCCCCCCATGACTCATACTGATTCTTGAGAAAGCGCACCTTGACATAGCCTTCCTCCTCCAGTTCCGCTCCGCGCTCCGCATCCTCTATAGGAATGACCACAGACCAGTTCTCGCTGGTAGAGAGTTTGTACGCGGCATCCCCCGCCGCCAGAAGTTCATTGCCAAGCAGCTGTGTCTTACGTTCCTCGTAAGCCTTCTTGTCAAAGACCTCCTCCGTCACCTCCCCGGCAGTCATGTCCTCATAGCCGTCCACCCAGTAGCTCACCACGCCGGTCTGCGGCGCGTAACAGCGGGAGACAATATTTGCCACGCCGGAACCTGAGCCGATGCGGTCCACGCTCTCCAGCATATTGGCATTTGCAAGCTTCTGCACGGTGCCTTTTAATGAATTTTTAAAATCATACACAGCGGAAAACTCATGGCCGTCAAAACCGTGGGAAAAATTCACAAGCTCGCTCCTGAACTCCAAAAGCTCCTTGTCACTCAATGTATTTTCGCCCATATTTGCATTTCCCAGCTCCTCGCTCAGACGTCCGGTCTCATCCACAATATAAACCAGGTCGTAGGCCGCCACGCGCTCCCCCTCATTGGCATAATAATTCACATACCCTGCAGACGTCGTATTCACCACAGTCTCATCCCGGATCACTACGCCGCGATAGATATTATTGGTGGCAAGCGAGCCCTTTTTGACCTCATATCTCACGATATGCCCTGTCTGAAAATAGATGATCACGCACACGACGACATACACAAAAATACCCGCAAAAATCAACATTCCAATATTGAGATTCAAAGGCTTTCGGTATTTTCTGATATTGTTTTTATTATTTTGTCTGCCTTTCTTTTTTTTGTGTTCCGCTCCGTTTCCAGACGCCAATTTCCGTTCCTCCAGAATACTTTTAAATTTATCAAAAGCCCCGGGGCTTCCGAGGCTTATTTTGATACTTTTTTAATTTGATATGCGCCGCCATTCTTTACAGGGAAACAATCACCATGCTCTTGAGGTTCTCGGGAAGCTCTGTCTCATCCAGAGAGACGCTGAGAATAAAGTCCACATTAAACGTCTGACTCACCTTGGAGAGCTTATCGATAACAGCGCAAAGCTCCTCATCCTTCAGAGCCGCAATCTTTAAAAAGCTGTCAAAATACATCTGCTGCAAATCGTGATCCTGAGACAGAATACCGCAGACAAATCCGACAAACTCGCTGCTGTTCTCAATCATATACTGTGATACATCGATCAGACGAACCTTGTTGTTCAGCTCATACATATGCTTGGTGCTCTTGTCCAGATATACGATATTGCCGGAGATACTCTTTACCTCGCTGTTCACCTTATCCAATAACTGTTTTGTCTTGCCCTTTCCCTTCTTGCCTACAATTAACTGAACCATTGGTAGCCCTCCTGTTGTATATTAATCTGTAAATCATATTCAATATAACTCTATTATAGTGTATTCCCTGTCAAAAAACAACTACTATTTATTGATTTCATCCAGCAGATCTGTCATTTGTTCATACAGATCGTCATTTGTGTCCGCCCCCAGAATAACCGAAATATACGGAGCGCCTCCCGTATCCCGGGACATGAGTATCAGACAATGTCCCGCAGCGCTGGTGGTTCCGGTCTTCCCACCGATGACATTGATATTGGAGGGCGCCTGAACATCGCCCTTTATAAAACGGTTCGTGCTGGTGTAGGACACCTCCTTCGCCTTTCCGTTTCCATCATAATAAGTGGTCTGATAACTGGTGGTCTGAATGATCTCACTGAAAGTCTCATATTTGATGGCTTCATTAAAAATCAGATACAAATCATAACAGGTAGTATAGTGATTCTCGTCCGTCAGGCCGTGAGCATTGGCAAAATTGGTATTGGTGGCTCCAAGACTTTTGGCCTCCTCGTTCATCATCTCCACAAAATGCTCCACGCTGCCGCCGATATTCTCGGCGATCAGATTCGCCGCATCATTGGCCGAGTACATCAGCAAAATATGCAGCGCCTGATTCAGTGTCATAGTGTCTCCCGCCTTCAGACCGCATAGCTGTGCACCGGACTCCGTGATTTTCACCGCGTTGGTGGCTGTCAGCATCTGATCCGGGGAACCGTTCTTTAACGCCACCAGCGCCGTCATCACCTTGGTGATGCTGGCCGGATAAAGGCGCTCATGGGGATTCTGCGCATACAGAACCTCTTTGTCGTTCAAATCAAAGAGCACCGCCGCCTTGGCCTTGGAGATATCCACTGTCTCGCTGTCCATGAGATTCCCCGTTACCACACACAAATCAGAGGCAAAAGGCTTGGCGGAATCATTGGTCTGCCCCACTGTGACATTGAAGCTGCTCACCTTAGCCGCCGACTGATAATCCATCTCGTACTTCAAATTCCCGCAGCCCGAAAACACAGAAGCCACCGCCAGAAGCACTGCCAGGAGCGCCGTCCGTCTCCTTCCCGGACCGACTTTTTTCATATGAATTTTACATGCCTTGTCCTTATCTGCTTTATTTATATATTTCACGCCACTCCAAATCTCCTCTGTCAAGGGACTTTATCAACAGTTCCGCGCTGGCAAGATTAGTGGCCAGCGGAATATTGTACATATCGCAGAGCCGGAACACATTGTTCACATCCGGTTCATGGGTCTTTGGATTCAACGGATCCCTCAGGAAAATCACCAGGTCGATCTGATTATGCTCTATCTGAGCGCTCACCTGCTGTTCTCCTCCGAGATGTCCCGCCAGATACTTGTGTATGGTCAGATTGGTGACCTCCTCGATGAGTCTCCCCGTCGTGCCGGTGGCATAGAGCTCGTTTTTGCTCAAAATCCCCCGGTATGCAATGCAGAAATTCTGCATCAATTTCTTTTTCGCATCATGTGCAATCAATGCAATGTTCATAAACTATACCCTCTCAATACCCCTTTTTAGCCAGTCTGGCTGACACCACGCCCGGCCTGAAGCCGCACATTTAGAACAAATCCCATCCCAATAAAACAGCTCATCAGCGATGTGAGCCCATAACTCACAAACGGAAGCGGCAATCCCGTGTTCGGCAGAATGAATGTGGCGACACCGATATTGAAAAAGCTCTGAAATGCAAGCAGTCCTCCCATGCCGGCCGCAATGATCCTGCCGGCTGTATCCTTCGCCCTGCGGGCCACGGATATGCATTCCAGCGCCACCCCCATTATCAATACGATGACCACGACACTTCCCTTAAATCCGAACTCTTCGCCGATTATGGCAAAGATAAAATCCGTCTCTGTCTCCGATATAAAATCCCCGTTTTTCACGGATGTGATTTCGTTATTTTTATAGCCTTTGCCGTCCAGCTGCCCGGAGCCGATGGCCATGACGGAATTGAGCTGCTGATACGCCTCCGCCGTCGCGTACTCCTCCGGATTGATAAAAGCGAGAATTCTGTTCTGCTGATGCGGCTTTAATATAGTCTGATCCGGCTGCACAGCGATGGCTACCACCACAATCAATGCCGGAATTCCCACTGCCAGCGCTCCCACGATATATTTCCAGCTGATTCCTCCCGCAAACAGAATCACGCAGAACAACACAAGCACCATGATACTTGTGGACAAATCCGGCTGCTCTTCAATCAGCACCCATGGAATGCCCACCAGAATCACACAGACCACAAGCATTTTCAGCGTGTTCAATTTCTCCCTATATTTCATAATAAACTGTGCAAAGAATAAAATCAACAAAATTTTGGCGGTTTCGGAGGGCTGAAATGTGATGGAGCCAATCTGCACCCAGCGCTGAGCTCCCTTGTGCTCTTCTCCGATAAACATCACCAGCATCAGAAGAGTCAGATTTCCCACATACATCAGCCAGTACAGCTTGAGCAAACCATTGTAATTGATGAAGGAAAGAATTATCATCAAAACCGCTCCCGCCACTACCCCGAAAAGCTGTCTGGTCTGCAGGGACTCCTCCGCGCTGCCAATGGCCACAACGCCGATGGCAGCCAGAGCAAGCACCATAAATATCAATTTAAAATCATAATCGCGCAATTTATAATTTCTGAACATATTGTCCTCATTTGGTGTGTAAATCCAATATGGGAATATTGGCGTAGAGCACAGGCGTCTTTCCTCTGCCCGATTTACTGCCCTTTGTCTGTATCTGAATATCCATATTTCCCGTATCTATCTTCATGTACTTCGATATCACCTTCGTGATATCTGCCTTGATCAGCTCCATAACCTCCGGCGAACAGTTGACCCTGTCGGAGATCAACAGGATCTTGAGCCTGTCCTTCGCAACCTGGCAGGAGCTCTTTTTACGAAAGAACTGTAACATACAAACTCCCTCCCTTATGCTTTGTGGAAAATACCGGTTACTTTAGTCCAGAACGAAATGCCTCTCTCCAGATTGACAAAGGGCACCTCGCGCCCGAGAACCCGTTGTACGATATTGGCATAGGCAATTCCCGCCGGGGAATCGCTCCCTACAAGAGGCTCCCCCTGATTGGTGGAGATGACCACATTCTCGTCGTCGGGCACAATCCCGATGAGGGGAACTGCCAGAATATCCACCACATCTGTGGCAGACATCATATCTCCGCGTCTCACCATATCCATGCGTAGTCTGTTGATGATCAAATCCATCTGCTTGAAGCCATTGGCCTCCAGAAGCCCTACGATCCTGTCCGCGTCGCGGATGGCTGAGACTTCCGACGTGGTCACGATCAGCGCTCTGTCAGCGCCCGCTATGGCATTCTGAAACCCCTGCTCGATGCCCGCGGGGCAGTCCAGAATAATGTAGTCAAACTGCTCTTTCAGATCCTGAATCACCTTCACCATCTGTCCCGGCGACACAGCGCTCTTGTCTCTGGTCTGCGCGGACGGCATCAGATAAAGTCCCTGATAGCGCTTGTCCCGGATAAGAGCCTGCTTGACGCGGCAGTTTCCCTCCACCACATCCACCAGATTATATACAATCCGGTTCTCCAGACCCATTACCACATCCAGATTGCGCAGTCCGATATCCGTGTCGATGAGGCAAACCTTTTTCCCAAGCTTTGCAAGACCTGTTCCAACATTTGCGGAAGTGGTGGTCTTTCCCACTCCGCCTTTCCCTGAAGTGACGACAATTACCTCGCAGCCGGGCTGCTTAGACGCGTTTTCCATACCTGAAACCTCCATTCTTTTTGTTGTCTGTCATATGGAATACTCTGGTCGTCCCCTGGTTCTCTCTACACGAATTGCCGCTCAAAAAGAACTCAGTAATTCTTTGGTAAGTCCTTCTAAGACAATTCTTTCGTTTTTCACATATCCTATCTTGGGCTGTACTTTAGGCTTTATCCCCCATCTGGGAACCTTTCCGCTGTTTTTATATTTGAAATCGCCGATTTTTAATCTCTCCGGCTCCATTTCAAGCGCTACTACATAGGCGTTTTCCTGCCCGTTTCCGCCGGCGTAGGCCTCCCCATAGAGACCTCCCAGCACGATAATATTCTTTGCAGAGATTACGGCACAGCCGGGATACACATCCCCCAGAATCACAATACTGCTCTCCGTCTCGATGACCTGATTGTTCTTGAGAGAACCTTTATAAAACTGTCCCTCACCCTTGTCCGTAAAATGCTTTTCCACCTGTTGCAGGGCCTTTATAAAATGCTTGTCCGTAGCCTCGTCATGCCCCACGATACAGACAATGTTCACATTGCTGTTTCTGCGGATGGTCTCAAGAATCTGCAGTTCCTCCGCATCCTCCACCGCCCGGCCCTCGATGGCCAACGCCATACTGGCCTTCCCGAAAAAGGCCTTCCCCTCCGAGAATTTGAGAGCAATTTCTTCAAGGATTTGCTCAAAAGGAATCTCCTCATTCAAAAACAGCGTTATCCCGTTAGGAAAACTTTTTATCATCACTGCGTCTTTCATATTCCGTTTACCCCTCCCTCTGCACCTTCCTAGAGCTCGTTAGACACGCCGGCATCCGACACATCCGCCGTACCGGTAATCAGTTCGTCTTCCTCAGCCAGACCATAGTAGTATTTTATGATATCTCTGCTGACATGGGCCGCATAATCTGAGGAATATCCGAAGGGAATCCTGGTCGCCATGGCGATCTCCGGCGCCTCATAGGGCGCATAACAGATAAAGAGCGCATGGTTCGGACGGGATGTAGTCTGCTCCGCAGTACCGGTCTTTCCCGCCACATTAACTGCCAGATTACTGAAATAGCTCTTGTTCTGCACCACCTGCCGCATACCGCTGTGGAACGCGTTCCAATAGTTCGCCGGTATATCAATGGTATTGCGCACCACAGGTTCATAATCCACAATGACATTGTCCTGGGAATCCGTCACCTTGTCCAGCAGGGTCAGTTTATAACAGGTGCCGCCGTTGGCAATGGTGGCCGTATACCGCGCGAGCCCCGCCGTGGTGTAGCTGTGGCTTCCCTGACCGATGGCGGAACGCACGGGGTCAATATTGGAGAAATCCGGACTGTACTCATTGATCTCCACACCGGATTTCTCTGTGAGCCCATACATATCCGCATATTCATAAAGCGCATTCAGACCGGCCTGCTCATTATAACTGTTTGTTTCGGTGGCCAGCTTATACCCCAGATCATAAAAGTAAAAATTGCAGGAATCTCTGATGGCCGTGGTCAGATTCTCGCTTCCGTGTCCGATTCTATTCCAGCATCTGGGAGAGGGCGTGACAGCGGTGTAAGTACCCGTACATTTGATAGCGTCTCTCAGGCTGATGACACCCTCCATCAGCCCTGCCGTCGCCGTGACGATCTTAAAAGTGGAACCGGGAGCCGCCTTGTACTGGGTGGCGTAATTGAGCTGAGGCTGCGCCTTATCCGCATTCAGTTTTGCGAAATAGGCCGCGTCGATGGAGTTTGCCATTTTGTTGTTGTCATAACCGGGATAAGACACCATTGCCAGCACCTCCCCGGTGTTTACATCCACGATTACCACAGAGGCATTACAGGGATCCAGGGCAAGCTGAGCGGGTGTGATATCCAGATTGTTAATCCGAGCCCTCATGAAATCATAGGCGCTGATCTTATTGTTATAGAGCGCCGCTTCTTCCTCGGGTGAGATATCAATAACCTGCTGTTCACACAAAAGCATGCATATCTGTTTGCCGGTTATTTTGTCGTTCAGGAGCATATATTTAAAAAATCGTTTCTGGAATTCCGTATTGTGATCTATCATGTCGATGATATGATCCAGAAGCTTATTATATATTTCCGTGGAATCGGAGTATTTCTCATCCAGCTCCAGTTTGCTGACGTCAATCCAGTTCTGCGCGATGCAATACTGCAAGTACTCGCTCAGGCTGATGACCTCCTCCTGCGCCCACGCTATCTGAGTGGCATCCGCCGCATCCACAGCCTCCGTCATGATCACGCCGTTTCTCTGCAGTCTGGACACAATATTGCTCTGATAGACCTGATATTCCTTGGAGAGCTTGTTGTACGGCGTCTTCCCCTCCGTGAGCTCATAGCGCAGCTTCTCGTAGACCGCCTCCTTGTAGGACAGATATGCCTCATTCACCGCGCGCTCCGTCTCGCCCGCATCCTCCGCCGAGAAATGTTTCATGTCAACAATGCTGTTGTTAATGACCGCAAAATAGACATCGTAAATGGGAATCTTGATGTCGGCGCTGGAAGCGTTCTCTCCTGCCTTGTACTCTTTAATATTGACAATCTTGCCGGACACCAGACCCGCAAGCTTCTGCTCTATAATATTGTAAGCCGCAATCTGCAGGTCGCGATCCAATGTGCAGTACAGGTTCTGCCCCGCCTGAGGCTCCGTGCGCTCAAGAATCTGCATCACCTTACCCGTCACGTTGGTGACCACCTTCTCATATCCCTTGACGCCCTGAAGTGTGGTCTCCATATAGGCCTCCAGACCGCTCTTACCCACCACATCATTGATGTTATAGGTGTCTGCCGCGCCCCCCGCCGCTGCAACCTGCTCATTTAAACTTGTCAGCTCATCGGAGGATATCTTTCCCGTATAGCCCAGCACATGGGCAAAATATTTGCTGTCGTTATAACGTCGCACCGTGTCCTCCACGATGGTGACGCCGGGCAGATCCTCCGAATTTTCCATGATGACAGCCACAGTCTCATCGCTGATATTGGTGGCAACTGTGGTGCCTATGTATTTGCGGTAGGAGGTCTGCTGCATGGCAAACCGGATAGTCACTATCTGCAGCCATTCTTCATTGGTGTAGCCCTTTCCGGGAATAAAATCGGAATGGGAATCTCCCTCCACCTCATATTCTCCAATGCCGAAGGTAAAGCCTTTGCCCTTATTGCGGCTCAAGTGCTCCATCACCTCCAGGGGTGTGGACGCCGCCTCCTTGGCCGTCAACACATCATCCCCCACCTGGGTGTGATCAAAGACATCCGCGAGGAAACGGGTCTGAGCCGCCCCCTCCGACGTGAATGCAAATTCGCCGTCCTCATCCACTATGATCTTAAAATCTGTGATGACTTTATCTCCATTCTTCTCGATCAGCTTGATCAGCCGATAAATCGTGCTGTTCATCTTGCTGTTCTTGTTGCTGTTCTCGTAGACGTCCTCTATCTTGACGGAATAAGCCAGCTCATTGTAAGCCAGAACATAGCCGTTCCTATCCATGATATTACCTCTTGCGCTGGCGATATCTCTGGTCTTCTCCGTGGAGAGCACAAAATCGTTCAGATAGGTCTCTCCCTCTACAATCTGCAGCTCGAAACAGCGGTAAATCAGCACACCACCCAAAAGCATAATCAGCAAGGTCAGAAGCGTCAGTCTGCTCGTTATGAAATTAATCAGATTGTCACGAATTTCGTCAAACAAATTTTTGAGCGCTCCTTTTCTCTCTGGCTTCGAGTTTTTCGTTTATCTTCAGGATAACGGGATATAAGAATACGGTCACGACAATAGTGTAGAGTGCCTCCGGCAAAATGATCCTCGTGAAATAATAGAAAAAATCAAATCTTCCCCGCAGCAGAAACAATAAAATATAGCAGATAACCCCGTAGGTCAGATCGCTCACCACGATCAGCGCGATGGGCAGCTTGATATCCTCCGGGTAAAAAATCCGCGAAAACTTACCGTTGACATAGCCTATATAAGTCAGAATCAACGCGTAAAATCCCAGGACATCGCCGAAGAACACATCGCTCAACAGCCCGCAGAAGAATCCGATGACCATGCCCTCCTTCTCTCCTCTCATAAATCCGAAAGCAGAGGTGAGAATGATGGTCAGCCTAGGCACAATGCCCGCCATGGCAAAATGATTGAACACTGCGGATTCCAGTAAAAAGCTTATGAAAATCATTAATGCAACAACAATTTTGCGCAGCATCCAGTCTCTCCCTCCCGTATGCGCCTCACTGCTCCTCCGTCACAACCTGCTTCAAATCCGTGATGACCAGCACCTCGCTCAAATGCTCGAAGTCCACCGCCGTGGTGATATACCCCGACTTGGTGAGATTGTTGTTGTCCCTGTTGATGGTATGTATATAACCGATCAGGATGTTGGGAAGATATTTGTCACTGATGTCGGAGGTAACGATCTTATCGCCCTCCACCACCACGTTTTTGCTGTCCACCAGCTTGCTGAAGGTGATGACGCCCTCTGCCATCATCTGCAGGTCGCCTGACACCATCATTTTGTCGCCGGTGGCAAGCGTCATGGCGCTGACATTGCTGTTATCCGAGATAATGGCGGTAACTCTGGACCAGTTGGGCCCTGTGGCTGTGATTCTGCCCACCAGACCGCCCCCCGCAATCACATTCATGTTCTCACACAATCCATCGTCACTGCCCTTATCGATGATAAAAGAAGAATACCAATTGCCGGAATCTCTGCTGATGATACGCGCGCCGATTTTTTTGTAATCACCGTACTGCTCGTCCAGTTCAATCAGGGCACGGAGCTGATTCAGCTCATATTTATCCTGCTGCAGAAGCGTATTTTCCTCCGTGAGCGCAGCCACCTCGGCTTTCAGACGGGCGTTTTCGTCCAGAAGCACCCGTATCTGCACCAATTCTTCGGAGCGTCTCGAGAGCCACTCTCCCGCCTTGGAAATGCCCTGCTGAAACGGAATCACCGCATAGCCCAGGGCCGTGTTCAGCGGTTTGTTGAACACATTGGTGCCAAAGGTCAGGAACATCAGGCACACACAGATTGCAGTTAATATAAAAAGGAGATACTTACCCGGCAAAGTAAATTTCTCCCCTTTTCGCTTGATAATAGGACTCATTTACTCATCCCTTCAATGGCATAGGCAACCGATTTATAATTGTCATCCTTGATGATTTTGGCAAGGCCTGTAGCCACACTGGTGAGCGGGTTCTCCGCCACATTGACCTTGAGGCCCGTGCCGGTAGCCATGCGCTGCGCCAGATGATTGACCTGGGACGCGCCGCCTGTCAGATAGATACCGTGCCGATAAATGTCCGCCGCAAGCTCAGGGGGCGTGCGCTCCAAAATCACCTTTACATTGTCGATAATTGTATTAAAATGCTCCTCCAGAGACTCGTCCACCAGCTTGGTGGGTATCTCCCGCTCCACGGGAAGGCCCGTCACGATATCGCGCCCGTACACCACGGCCCCCTTGCCGTCATCGCCAAGCTCCTTCAGTGCAATCTTGACCTTCTCTGCGGTCTTGCCGCCGATAATAAGAGAAAACTCTCTGCGCACCGCCGCCCGAATGGCCTCGTCAAACTTCAGGCCGCCCGCCTTAATCAGCCGGCTTAACACGATGCCGCCCAGAGATAAAATAGAAATCTCCGTGGTCTCATAACCCACATTTACCACCAGCACGCCCTGAGAATTTTTCACATCGATGTCCAGACCCAGGCCGTCGGCCACTGCCTTTTCCACCACCATGATCCGCTTTGCCTTCACATTGGCGTCCTTCACAAGATCATAAAAAGCGCGCTTCTCCACCTCCGTCACATCGGTGGGAACAGCGATAAAGAAATCCGCGGGCTTCACACTGCCCTTCTGCAGATCGGTGACAAAATAGCGGATCAGCGTCTCCATATTCTTGATATCAGCGATGACGCCGTTTGAGAGCGGATAGGAAATATGAATATTTCCGGGCGCCTTCTCATACATTTCAAATGCAGAGTCACCATACGCAAAAAGCGTGTTCTTATTCTCGATGGCGATCATGTTCTTCTCCACCATGATATTGTCGTCGCTTCGATTATAGATTTTGATATTGTTGGTACCCAGATCAATACCGAATACATTGTTAGCCATCGTGGACAGCCCCTTTCCGTATCACTAAAAATTCTTATGCACATTATTCCGGCGAAGCCGGTGTATTATACCTTTTATGTCAGATACCCCAGCTCCTTAAAGCTGGTATATCTGTTGTCTCCGATGATAATATGATCCAAAAGCAGGATATCCATCATGGCGCCCAGACTGCTCACATTCTGCGTCAGCTCCCTGTCGTATTTGCCGGGGGTGGGGTCTCCGCTGGGGTGATTGTGCACCAGAAGAATATTCACCGCATGCATGCGCAGCGCCTCCAGGAATATCTCTCTGGGTGAAATCAACGACATCCTAACGCTCCCCTCGGAGATTTTCTTCTCTCCGATCAGGCGTCCCCTTGTGTCGAGTCCGACCAGATATACACACTCAGTATCCCGGTGCCGCAGAAGCTCCATAAAATATTGTGCCACCAAACCTGGGGAATTAAACACCAGTCCTTCCTTTGCGCTGGAGCGGCTGATGCGCATGGACAGCTCCGTGAGACATTTTAATTTGACCGCCTTGACCTCTCCGATCCCTTTGATCTGCATGAGCTCCTCCGCAGTCACATCATACAGTCCCAACAGCCCTTCCCGCGGATATTTTGCAAGGGAGAGCACCTCCCCCGCCAGATCCATGGCGCTTTTTTCCGGAGTGCCTGTCCGCAGAATGATCGCCAGCAGCTCCCGTTCAGTCAGCGCCTCCGGGCCCAGCCGCAGAAATTTTTCATAGGGCATATCCCGGTTTTCCTCATTTTTGATTTTGTTTTGCTCTGTATGCATTTATCCTTCCTTTGCCTTCTCCAAAGCACAGGTCAGGAATACAAAATCTCGATGCGCTATCTGATGAAGCGGTATACCACAAAGGCAATGATCACGCCGCAGATACCGGCAATGGTGATGTGGAACTTCAGCCCAAAGGTCAAAATCACAAATCCCAAATCCAGCTCTACGGGATTGTTCAGCCCAAACTCCTGCCCATAGCTCATAAAGCTTCCCGGGAATATCTGAGCAATGACGGTTCCAAGCACGAACCCGATCAACACCAGCCAGACCAAAAGCCAGTTTACTCTCTTCATGAGAATTCCTCATCTTTCTTCCGTATGCGTAATCAAAGATTGCGCTGTCAATTATTGTAGCATAAAATGCCAGCGCTGTACACAAAATTTGCCAATTTTATTTCTTCTTAATCTTCTTTGATTTTTAATAAAACACCTGTTTTTTTCTTTCTTCAACAGCATTTGCGGGCGGACTTTGAAGGACGCTGTGCCGTCAAAGTCTAAATTTGAACGATTTTTTTGTCTGCCAGAGACTGCAGAGATTTCAAAATGCCAAATTTTGCGTGTTCCCAGGTAAGCCCTCCCTGAAAATAGACGGCATAGGGCTCCTTG
Organism: Acetatifactor sp.; assembly: GCA_029055435.1. GTDB lineage: Bacteria > Bacillota > Clostridia > Lachnospirales > Lachnospiraceae > Acetatifactor. The sequence continues at coordinate 4,280 of JAIDDH010000083.1, read as the reverse complement.
ATGGGGCCGTCCGCGGACAGCTCGATGGAGGAGCCGGACACGAAAGCGCCCGCCGCCATGATCACCTTGGCGTCATATCCCGGCATATCCCAGGCTTCCGGGGTGACATGGGAATCCACAGGAGCGGCCGCCTGAATCCCCTGACAGAAAGCAATCACCCCTTCGGGGGAGCCAAAGGTCACAGCCTGAATGATATCATGTCGGCTCTCACTGCCGTCCGGCACTACCGCAAAGCCCAGCTTCTCATAGATATTGGCCGCAAAGATTGCCCCCTTCAGCGCGCCTGCCGTCACTGTGGGCGCGAGAAACAATCCCTGATAAAAATCCTTCAGAATCCCCAGCGAAGCCCCCACTTCCTTGCCCAGTCCCGGGCTGGTGAGGCGATACGCCGCATTTTCCACACAATCCCTCCTGCCCGCGATATAGCCGCCGATGGGAGCCAGTCCGCCCCCGGGATTTTTGATCAGTGAGCCAACCGCCATATCCGCCCCCACATCAGTGGGCTCAATAGTCTCCACAAATTCGCCATAGCAATTGTCCACCATACAGATCACATCCGGCTTAACCGACTTCACGAACGCAATCAGTTCCCCGATCCGCTCCACGGACAGAGTCGGTCTCGTCTGATAGCCCTTGGAGCGCTGAATGGTCACCATGCGGGTCTTTGGGTTCAAAGCACTCCGAATTCCCTCATAGTCAAAGCTGCCGTCGGGGAGCAGATCCACCTGCCTGTAACTGATGCCATACTCCGCAAGAGAGCCCTTGGAGGGCCGGATGCCTATGACCTCCTCCAATGTATCATAAGGCTTTCCCACAGGGGAAAGCAGCTCATCCCCGGGACGCAGATTGCTCATGAGCGCCAGCGCCAGCGCATGAGTCCCGCAGGTGATCTGAGGCCGCACCAACGCATCCTCCGTGTGAAAGACATCCGCATAGACCGCCTCCAGCGTATCCCTCCCCAGATCATTGTACCCGTAACCGCTGGTGCCCAGAAGACAGGCCTCGCTGACCTGATTCTTCTGCATAGCCTTTAAGACCTTGAGCTGATTGTACTCCGCCACCCGGTCAATCGCCGCAAAACGCTCCGATAACCCCACAAGAATCTTCATCCCATAATCATACACAGGACGACTGATACCCATGGATTCATAATAACCTGCAATTTCATCCTCTAACATACCACTTTTATTCTCCATCCTATTTCCCATTTTCACCTTTTCTATTTCTCCCTTTTCGGAAAAGGGTTCCTATTAACAATTCCTCAAACTGAAAGTTATCCTTTTAGAAGTTCATTATATACATTCTGCTTTTTCTTCACCATCATAATCCAGAAGATTTCTTTTTTTGTTTTCCTCTGGCCCAAAAAAGTAATACTGTCCTGGAATATTTTCAATAAGAATCCTTCCACATTGTGGACATTGATATATTTCTTTTAATCGAATATAACTTTTTCCTATAGAAACGTTTTTGCGAAACGTCATCATTAAATATTCTTTTTGATTATTGTCTGTTTCTATTAGTTCATCAACTAAATCGTACATTTTAAACCGCTCTTTATCGGAAATAATATAACCCTTATAAGGCAGATTGTCTGTACTATCGGATAAAATATTTCCACATTTGCATATTATTTTTGACATAAGCCATATCTCCTCAAATTCCGATTTATTTATAGTAATTATAACCTGCTATTAACGGGTACACAATTCCGAAAAGGGATTCCTATTTTCAACTTTTTTCACCCTCACTCAATTCCGCTGTACAGACGACATCAAAGAGCTATATAACATGCTGTTCCCGCATATGCTTCAGCATAACCTGCAAAATAGCCCCATCCTGATTCTCCTCCGGGAAATCGGGACGATTCAGCCAGATGACATCCTTCTCCCGGCGAAACCAGGTGAGCTGCCGTTTGGCAAAATGCCGGGTATCCCGCTTGATGAGATTCACTGCTTCCTCCAGCGTACACGCGCCGTCCAGATAATCCAGAATCTCCTTGTAGCCCAGCCCCTGCATGGCGGTCTGACCACGCCTGCAGCCCATAGCTTTCAGACTCTCCACTTCCGCCACCAGCCCCTGTTCCAACATACCATCTACCCTTTTTTCTATACGCTGATAAAGCTTTTCCCTGTCGTCATTCAACACAAAATAGCAGGCGTTATACACATTCTCCCTCCTGCGTTCCTCCTCGTTGTGCTCCGAAATGCGTTTCCCCGTAAAATAAAAAAACTCCAGCGCACGGACGACACGCTTCACATTTCCGGCCGGAATCGCCTCTGCAGAGGGAGCGTCCACCTCTTCCAACATCCGATGCAGCGTCTCCGCTCCCTTCTCCGCCGCAATCTGCTCCAAATGCCTTCGATAACTGTCATCCCCTGCGTTTTCCGTATAATCGATATCCCGCAGCACCGCCTGAATATAGAAGCCTGTGCCCCCCACCAGAATGGGCAGCTTACCCCGGTCATATATCTCAGTCACCGCCTCCTTGCAGCGGCGCTGAAAGTCCACTACATTAAAATCCTCCCACGGTTCCAGGATATCAATCATATAATGACGGATTTCCTGCATTTCCTGACGGGTTATCTTGGCAGAGCCAATATTCATATGACGGTAAACTTGCATGGAGTCCGCAGAAATGATTTCTCCGTTCACCGCCCGCGCCAATGCAATAGAGAGAGCCGTCTTCCCCACAGCCGTGGGCCCCGTGAGCACCACAAGAGGCGGCCGCCCATCCGCAGCATCATGCTTCTTATACAATTCTTTATCCGGGTCAATCTGCATCTGCCACATTCCTCCCGTACCTAATATCTGCCCTGATTGTATGGTTTAATATCACTTGGTATTTTCTGATAACCAGCCTGAGTAGGGAGAATGTTTGTATGAAGACCCTTGAAAAACGTCAGCGCTTAATGAGGTCATGAGTTGCAAAGCAACTCATCGAATTTAGCACTGCTACGTTTTTCTCAGAGCAATTTATTGCTCTTGTGGGAAGCGTGTCTGAATACAAACAGTCTCCCCGCTCAGGCGGCATTATCTGAAAACACCAACCATTTCCAAACTAAACTATACAATCCTCTTAAACTTCTTCTCCATCTCATACTTGCTGATTGTGACAATGGTAGGTCTCCCGTGTGGACAATTATAAGGATTGTCCAAAGTCAATAACTCATCTATAAGCTCCTGCGCCTCCGCAGTGCTGAGACGATTATTTCCCTTGACCGCCGCCTTGCAGGACATGGACGCAATCTTCTCTTCGATAACCTGAAAATTACCGCGGCTGACGCCAGTATCAAGCTCGTCCAGCACCTCCAGAAACATCTCCCGCTCGCTGCAGCCGTACAGATCTACCGGCACACTGCGCAGGGCGTACTCCCTCCCTCCGAAGGCCTCGATCTCAAATCCCAGTCTCTCGAAAGTCTCCCGATATTCCAGAAGCACTGTCTCCTCCTGCGCGGAGAGACTGACGATAATGGGCGGCGCAAGCGCCTGAGAGAGCGTCTGTCTGTCCGCAAGCCTTTTCATAAAACGCTCATACTTTACCTTCTCATGGGCGGCATGTTGGTCGATAATCAATAGTTTATCCTCAAACTGCACCATCCAGTAGGTGTCAAACACTTGTCCGATAATATAATAACGGCTGCGATTGTCCACAGACAAAATCTTCTCCTCAAACAGATTCATCTGTTTGCCCGGCTGTTCCGTCGCATCAGCATGCTGTGAACCTGAATCCTCCGGTGGAAAAATAATCTGCCGAACCTCCGGCATCTTTGCGGCCGCCGCCTGATAACGGTTCTCCTCCATCACCCGGTATGCTGCCGCCCGATTTTGTTCAAAAGGCTCCGGCGTGTGCTCCTTTTGTCTTTCCGCTTCTCTCTCCCTCTGAGCTCTCCGCTCCTCCCTTTCGTCGCTCAGTCCGACATCCGGAATCATCTCCTGATTTTTCAGAGTATCATGCACACCGTCGGAGAGCATCTTGCAAAAAGTCATGCCATCGCTGAAACGCACATCCATTTTGTTTGGATGCACGTTCACATCCACCTGTCCGGTATCCATGGAAATGTGCAGTACGCACAGAGGAAATTTGTGCTGCATCAGGTATTCCCGATAGCCCTCCTCCAGAGCCCTGGCGATGAGATTGCTGCGGATAAAACGCCCATTGATAAAATAAATTTCAAAATTCCGATTAGAGCGCACCAGAGAAGGCTTTCCCAGATATCCCTCCACCCTGTTTCCGTTCTGTTCCAGCAGCACAGGCACCAGAGAAGCCGCCGTATCCCGCC
>JAIDDH010000082.1 GCA_029055435.1 Acetatifactor sp. | reverse complement strand
ATATGCCTACCTGGCAGCTGGTGCTTTTCATTGTGCTGGGCATTCTTCTTTTTCCGGTGGCCTTAAGTCTGGCTTCCGCTCTGGTCAGCGCGATTTTCGGATTGTTTGTGGGGTGGTTCGCATTGATTTTTGGTTTTGGAGTTGCGGCTTTTGTTCTGTTTGTGGTACTCGTTGCGCTGCTGGTGGCGGGAATCACATGCATATTGGAGATGCCTATCGCGGGTATGGCTCTGATTGGAGGCGGACTGTTCTGCGGCGGGCTGGGCATTCTCTCCCTGATGCTGACAGTGGCGATGGCGGGAATTGCCACGCCGGCAATATTCAAGGGCTGCGCACAGCTTTACAATTATCTGATCCGTAAAATAAAGAGGGAGGCAACAGCATGAAAAAGTTTATGAAAACCTGCGCGATTCTGGCGTTGGTACTGATTGTGGTTGGAATGGGATTGGCTCTGGTGGCAGGGGCTATTCAGGGCCCGATTACATGGGCGGAGTTAAAAAAATCTGCATACTGGGATGATGACTTTAAGGAATCACTGGAGAATCAGATTGTGGCAGGACTGGAGCATCTGGACAGCGGACAGCGTTATGAGCTTGAGGAACATGTGAATTTTGACAGTGATAATCCCATTTATGAAGGAGATACGGAACAGACCTTTTCGGCCGCCGCGATACGGGATATAGAGATATCGGCGGGAGCATGCAGTATTGAAGTGAAGGACTCTGAAGACGAGGATTTTCATATAAAAGTACAGAATGTGGGCAGCTATCAGGGTTATGTAAAAGGCAATACCCTCCATGTGAGGAGTGTGCGCAAGACTACATGGGGCGACGGAGCCAAATGTTCTATTAAGCTTTATGTGCCCGCAGATTTTACCTTTGAGGATGTGGAATTGTCTCTGGGGGCAGGACAGATCGACTGGCAGAGCACGCTGGGGGCGTCGGAAGTGGAGATTGAACTGGGAGCCGGAGATATTAACCTGGCTGATCTGACGGTAGATAAGCTGACGGCGGAGGTGGGTATGGGTTCCCTCGAAGTAACCGGAGATATCCGGGAGAAAGCGGATGTGAACTGCGCCATGGGCAATATCGACCTGACGCTTGCCGGGGCGGAGAACAGTTTTAATTATGAAGTGGAAGTAGCGGCAGGCAATGTGACCATCGGCGGTAAGACCTACAGCGGATTGGCAAAAGAAAAGGACATCGATAATGATGCCCTCAGGGATATCAGTGTCGAATGCGCCATGGGCAACATATCCATCTCCTTCAATGAATGATGCTATAAATAAAGAAGCCATGAATAAAGATGCAGAGAAACCTACAGTTTACACTGTAGGTTTCTCTGCGTCCACCTGTACAAACAGGCCGGCTTTTTTCAGGGCAGGACGCAGCGCCAGATAAAAGAAGGAGGCTGCGATCACTGCGACGATGGCGTTTACAAAGGTGGTGAGAGTGCTTAGCTTAGCCAGCGTCTTGGCGATTTCCTGAGGTACTCCTAGCAGATAAGTCTTATAAAAATATCCCACCAGCGGATCAGCCACAATGTTGAAGCCCATGCCGCAGGCACTGGCAAGGATAGTCACACCGGTGACATATTTGGCGGAATGCGAGCGACTGAGTTTAAAAATCTTGTGCGCAACCAGGCCTACGATGAGGCCGATGCACAGCTTCAGCAGGAAGGTTTTAGGAGCGCTGGTGACATAGGTGGTGGTCAGGTCGCCCACTGTCATGCCGATTGCTCCGGCCAGACCGCCCCAGTAGCCTCCCAGAAGCAGAGCGGCCATGACACAGAATACGTTACCGAAGTGGAATGAGGTTTTCTCTGTGCCCACGGTGAGATCGAGTTTAAAGACAGAGAAGCCAATATAGCAGAGCGCCGCCAGCAGTCCTGCCTGAGCCAGCCGCTTGACGTCTGCTTTCTGAGACGGTTCCATACCGATGAAAGCGCTGTAGAGACCGCGCAAGGTCAGCATGACCGCCACAAACAGCAGAGTCAGGCTGTAGGCATAAGGTCTTTCCGTGCCGGCCCGATAACCGCTGTAGGTAAAGACCGTGCACGCGATGGAGATGATTAACAGCACCAGTCCCACAATCAGCAACACATAGCTTTTCTTCCTGCCGGTGGGCTGATTGGACTCTTTTTTCAGAATGTTTTTCATGTTGGATTCCCCTTTCTCCTCAAATACATTTTTCCCTTAATTGTTAGGGATAGTGTATAGAAAAAGTGGATTGATAAAAAGGGCCAGAATAGAACTTTTTTACCATGCCAGTTGGCGAGTGCATCATATAATGATTTGCCATCGGCGTTAAAATCTGATTTCATTATATCCAAAAGATTGTATCAAAAAAACTATATCAATAAAATACAGATATACCAATCTTTTTGCAAACCTACATTACAGTTTAACCTGAAATATTGCACTTGCTGCTTCAATAGAGTCGGCAGGAGGTATCGGGAGGGAGCTGCAGGCTTTGGTGAAGGTTGGAGCGTTTTCTTATAGTGCGTGCCGGAGACAAAGGGGAAATGCGCACGGATGCGCATTTCAGGCTCTATGATGCATGGATGCATCTTAGAGCCGACCCGCAAATTGCGATATATTACACAGCACTATTAGAAAACACCCAACCGAAACCGCCCGCAGCTCCCTCCCGATACCTCCTGCCGCCACGGTCTAATCAGCAATCGCAATATTCCAGACCGAACCATCAATCCGCTCTTGACAAATCCCTCCCAATCGCCTATATTATCTATATTGATATCAAAAGGCCATGACGGAGAGGAGTACACATTACCCCTTGCCAGAGAGGGCGGCTGCAGATCGTATCTGCGCTGGAAGGCTGCCTGAGGGAAAGGATGTGGAAGGTAGCTTCCGAGCCGGAACGCCCAAAGAATTGATTTCCAGTAGTTCCAGTAGGCGTCCCCGTATTGTCCCCGTTACAGGACAGCGCTTTTCGAATTTTAGTCAGAACCATTTAATTCGAGAAGCAGCACAGAGGCAGGCACGGAGAATATGCGGCGTAGATATAGCCCAGGCATAGCATAAAGATATATGCGTATGCGGCATAGTCTCACAGGTCTGTGAACAAAGGTGGTACCGCGTTAATGACGCCCTTTGCAGAGAAATCTGCAGAGGGCATTTTTTTATGCGCAGGGGCGCGTAATTGTAAAGGAGAGGAGCAGACGAATGAGCAGAGAACTTGCAAAAACCTATGACCCGCAGGGCATAGAAGACAGACTGTATCAGAAATGGATGGACAACAAATATTTTCACGCGGAGGTGGACTATTCCAGAAAGCCCTTCACCATTGTGATTCCGCCCCCCAATATCACGGGACAGCTCCACATGGGACATGCTCTGGACAACACCATGCAGGATATTCTGATCCGTTTTAAGCGTATGCAGGGTTATAATGCCCTCTGGCAGCCCGGCACAGACCATGCCAGCATTGCCACCGAGGTCAAAATTATTGAGAAATTGAAGGAAGAGGGCATCGACAAGCACGAGCTCGGGCGCGAAAAGTTTCTGGAGCGCGCATGGGACTGGAAGCGGGAGTACGGCGGACGCATCATCAATCAGCTGAAGAAGATGGGCTCCTCCTGCGACTGGGACAGAGAGCGTTTCACCATGGACGAGGGCTGCAATAAGGCCGTGACCGAAGTGTTTGTAAAGATGCATGAGAAGGGCTATATCTATAAAGGTTCCCGCATCATCAACTGGTGTCCCGTGTGCAATACCTCCATCTCCGACGCCGAGGTGGAGTATCAGGAGCAGGCAGGGCATCTGTGGCATATCAAATATCCACTGTTGAATGAGGACGGTTCGGTGAGCGACACGGAGTTTCTGACCTTTGCCACCACCAGACCTGAGACCATGCTGGGAGATACCGCGGTGGCCGTTCATCCCGAGGATGAGCGCTACCAGAAGCTCATCAGCAGAAAAGTCTTGCTTCCCATCATGAACCGGGAGATTCCCATCGTGGCGGACACTTATGTGGACAGAGAGTTCGGAACCGGCGTGGTAAAGATTACTCCTGCTCATGACCCTAACGATTTCGAGGTGGGCAAGCGCCACGATCTGCCGATCATCAATGTGATGAACGACGATGCCACCATAGGCGCAAACGGCGGCAAATTTGCAGGAATGGACCGTTATGAGGCCAGAAAGGCCATCGTAGAAGAACTTACGGCACAGGGCCTTCTGGTGAAAATAGAGGATTATTCTCATAATGTGGGCACTCATGACCGCTGCAAGACGACCATTGAGCCCCTGGTAAAAGAGCAGTGGTTCGTGCGTATGGAGGAGCTGATAAAGCCCGCTGTGGAGGCTGTGAAAAAGGGCGATGTCAGACTGATTCCCCAGCGCATGGAGAAGACCTATTACAACTGGACCGACAATATCCGCGACTGGTGCATCAGCCGTCAGCTCTGGTGGGGACACCGCATCCCGGCCTATTACTGCGACGACTGCGGTGAGACTGTGGTTGCGAGAGAGCAGCCCGAGGTCTGCCCCAAGTGCGGAGGCCGCCATTTCACACAGGACCCCGACACGCTGGATACATGGTTTTCCTCCGCGCTGTGGCCCTTTGAGACTTTAGGCTGGCCGGAGATGACCGAGGATTTGAAGTATTTTTATCCCACTGATGTGCTGGTGACGGGCTATGACATCATTTTCTTCTGGGTCATCCGCATGATTTTCTCGGGCTTTGAGCACATGGGGGAGAGACCCTTTAAGACTGTGCTGTTCCACGGCCTTGTGAGGGACAGCCAGGGGCGCAAGATGTCCAAGTCTCTGGGCAACGGCATCGACCCTCTGGAGATCATCGATCAGTACGGGGCGGATGCGCTGCGGCTGACTCTGATTACCGGAAATGCCCCCGGAAACGATATGCGTTTTTATTACGAGAGAGTGGAGAATTCCAGAAACTTTGCCAATAAGGTGTGGAACGCCTCCCGCTTTATCATGATGAACATGGATCAGGTGCAGGAGAAGACCGGCAGGGAGATTACCGCGTCCGCAGAGGGAGAACTGCAGCCTGTGGACAAGTGGATTCTCTCCAAATTAAACACCCTGATTCAGGAAGTCACCGACAATATGGAGAGCTTTGAGCTGGGTATCGCCGTGCAGAAGGTCTACGACTTTATCTGGGATGAATTCTGCGACTGGTATATCGAGATGGTAAAGCCCAGACTCTACAGCACTGACGACGCAGCCAGCCAGAATGCGGCGCTGTGGACCTTGAAGACCGTGCTTTTGGACGCCCTGAAGCTTTTGCATCCCTATATGCCCTTCATCACGGAGGAAATCTTCTGCACCCTGCAGAGCGAAGAGGAGACCATCATGAAGAGCTCCTGGCCCTGCTATACCGGGGAGAGAAGCTTTGCCAAGGAGGAGCGGGATATCGAGACCATCAAGGAGGCGGTCCGCGGCATCCGCAATATCCGCAGCGAGATGAATGTGGCGCCCTCCCGCAAAGCCAGCGTCTATGTGTTCAGCGAGGATGAGAAGGTGCTTGCCACTTTCACCGAGGGCAAGCTGTTCTTCGCCTCTCTGGCGGGCGCAAGCGATGTGACCATGGTGGACGCACAGATGATGCAGAAGGACGGGGCGGAGATTACCAAGGACGCTGTATCTGTTGTGATTCCCGGGGCGACGCTCTATATTCCTTTCGCGGAGCTGGTGGATATCGCGCAGGAGATCGCCCGGCTGGAGAAGGAGAAAAAGCGGCTGGAGGGCGAGCTCGCCCGCGTAAACGGCATGCTCTCCAACGAGAAATTCATCTCCAAGGCCCCCGCGGCCAAAATTGCCGAGGAGCAGGAGAAGCGCGACAAATATACCCGCATGATGGAGCAGGTGACCGAGAGACTGGAACAGCTCAGCTAGGGGACCGTACATGAAAAAAGTAATCGATAACTTTGAGGCGGCTGTAGAGTATCTCTACAGCATGCCTCGCTTCACATCGAAAAATACGCCGGAGGACACCCGGGCGCACCTTGTGCGTCTGGGCTCGCCCGACAGGCGCATAAAGCAGATCATTCATGTGGCCGGCACAAACGGAAAGGGTTCCGTCTGTGCCTATTTGCATTCTATATTGAAGGAGGCCGGATTTCGGACGGCAGTCTTTACCTCGCCTCATCTGGTAGATATCAGAGAGCGTTTTGCGGTGGATGGCAGCATGATTTCCCGGGAGGATTTCCTCAGGATATTTCTGAAGATATATGACAGCTTAGACTGGACAGCGCTGGAGCAGGGCAGAGGTTATCATCCCACCTTCTTTGAGTATCTGTTTTTTATGGCAATGCTGTATTTTGCGGAGCAGGAGCCGGATTACTGCATTCTGGAGACCGGGCTGGGCGGGCGGCTGGACGCCACCAATGTGGTTGCGGAGAAAGCGCTTGCCGTCATCACCCGAATCAGCAAAGACCATGTGGAGTATCTGGGAGATACTTTGGCCGGGATTGCGGCGGAAAAGGCGGGAATTATGAGCGGCACGGCCCCGCTTGTATATTGTGACGAAGTACCGGAGGCTTCCGCAGTATTTGTAGAAAGGGCGCAGGATTTGCAGATTCGGACGTACCCTGTGTCGAAAAAGGACTATTCTTTCCTTAAAAAAGCAAATAAAACCATTGATTTTTCCTTGAATACTCGGTATTATGATTATATTGGCATTACTTTGCATACATTGGCCCGTTACCAGATGGAAAATGCGGCTCTGGCAGTGAGGGCTGTCGAAGTCCTCTTTCAGGGTGAGCGCATTACGGCAGGCCAGATACAGAGCGGCCTCGCTAAAGCCTTTTGGCCGGGACGTATGGAGGAGATTTTACCGGAGGTATTCGTGGACGGCGCCCATAATGAGGACGGTATCCGGGCGTTTCTGGATACGGTGAGTGAGGATGGCTGCGCGGCAGACGGCCGCAGGCGGATACTTTTGTTCAGTGTTGTGCAGGATAAGGATTACAGATCCATGATAAGACAGGTGCTTGATTCGGAGCTTTTTGACCGGATTTTTGTGGCTCATATGGAGACGGGCAGGGCGGCGGCCCTGGACAGTCTGCGGGCCCTCTGGGAGACAGAGGAGCGTGGAAACGCAGAGACAGTCTTTTGTGAGGATGTGCACACTGCCCTGAAGAGCGTTCTGGCGGAGCAGGGCGAAGCTCGGGTTTATATCGCAGGCAGCCTGTATTTGGTCGGTGAGATAAAGGAGTTTTTGTGGAATGATTAATTTTGAGGAAGAACTGAAGAAATTCCACCCCAGTCTTGAGGTGGAGGATGCCGAGGAAGCGATTTATAATCAGGATATGACCGATGTGGCCGATTTGTTGGTGAAGATGATACAGGAATCTGAGGAGAGGACAGGCGAATAGCGGAGGGAAAAACCATGTTTTGTTATCATTGCGGCGCACAGCTGTCGGAACAACATGATTTTTGCACTGCCTGCGGAGCGGATGTCTATCTCTACAAGAAAATCATGCATGTGTCCAATCGGTTTTATAACGACGGTCTGGAGAAAGCGGGAGTCAGGGATCTGACGGGAGCCATCACCAGTCTGCGTCAGAGTTTGAAATTCAATAAGAATAATATAGAGGCCAGAAATCTTCTGGGTCTTGTGTACTTTGAGACCGGCGAGGTGGTGGCGGCCATGAGCGAATGGGTAATCAGCAAGAACCTGCGCCCGGAGCGCAATATTGCCGACGATTATATCGACATGCTGCAGTCCAATGCCACCCGTCTGGATTCCATCAACCAGACTATCAAAAAATACAATCAGGCCTATGCATATTGTGTGCAGGACAGCAGAGACCTGGCGGTGATTCAGTTGAAGAAAGTGCTCTCCCTGAATCCCAAATTCATCCGTGCGCATCAGCTTCTGGCGCTGCTTTATATGGACAGTGAGCAGTGGGAGAAGGCAGAGAGAGAGCTGAAAAAATGCATTGCCATCGACAGAAATAATATCCGGACGCTTCGATACTTAAGGGAAGTGGAAGAGGAGCTTTTGCCCGAGGAGAATGTGAAACAGCCTGCGAAGCGCAAGAAGAAAGAGTCGGTGCGCTATCAGAACGACAATGAGATCATCATTCAGCCCCTGAATGTGAAAGAGCCCAAGAGCAGCGGAGCGGCGACACTTTTAAATGTGGGAATCGGCCTGGTCATTGGTCTGGCCGCATGCTATTTTCTGGTGGTTCCGGCTAAGGTCAGCGATGCCAAGAATGAGTCTCAGAAGACCATCACCGAGATTAGCAATAACTCCGATGCCAAAACCGTCACTATCCAGGAGCTGGAGGCTCAGATTGCAAAGCTACAGGGTGAGAACGATAATTTGAATCAGGAGCTGGAGGGCTATGTGGGGGCTGACGGCACCCTGCAGACCATTGATAATCTCCTGGCTGCCGCAGCCATCTATCTGGAGAATCAGAATATTCAGGACACGGCCGTACATCTGGAAGCCATCGCCGCCAGTGTGAATGTGGAGGAGACCTCTGAGGATTTCCAGAAGCTTTATAACACACTGCTTACCACCATCGGGCCGGAGCTTGCGGGAAATTATTACAGTGACGGCTTTGCGGCCTATCGCAGCGAGGATTTCACCACTGCCATAGAATTGCTCTCCAAGGCAGTTTATTATGACGCCACCAGCGCGGACGCGCTGTATTATCTGGGACAGGCATATCGCAAAAATGATGACAAGGAAAAAGCGATCGCTACTTTCGAAAAGGTAATCGAGCTGTTCCCTGACACCCAGAATGCCACCAACGCCCAGAGGAATATAGGTGAGCTTAACCAGTCGGCGAATTAGCCGGCACAGCCGAAGAAAAAGCCCATAACCGGGAAACCGGACCAAAGAGATAAATATTATTTACGAAAGACAAGAACCTGCGACCAAGGATTGCGGGTTCTTTTCTTGTGCGTCTGATTGTGAAAAAGGAGAAAGGAACAATGGAAGATTTTCAGGTTATTGACAATTGTCTTATGGTCCGGCTGCCCGAGGAGGTGGATCACCACCGTGCGGCCTACATCTGTGAGAACGCGGATCGCTTCATCCTACAGAAAAATGTGGCTCATGTGATTTTTGATTTTGAGGATACCCGCTTTATGGACTCCTCCGGAATCGGAATCATAATGGGAAGATACCGCAAGATCGCCTGCTTTGGAGGCAGAGTGTACGCTATCCATGTGGACAGGCAGATTCAGCGGATGTTTACTCTGGCAGGGTTGAATAAAATCGTGGAGGTACTGGCATGAGCACTCAAACTCAAATAACAAAGAACGAGATGGAGATATTTTTTGATGCAATCTCCAGAAATGAAAGTTTTGCCCGGGTGGCTGTGGCCGCCTTCGTGGCGCATTTAAATCCCACGCTCGAGGAGCTTGCAGATGTGAAGACGGCGGTCTCCGAGGCGGTGACCAACTGCATTATCCACGGCTATGAAAATTTTTACGGTTACGGAAGACATGGGGAGCGCCCGGTGACGGAGTGCCCCATCCATCCCGGAAAGGTACGGCTGAAATGCATTCTGGAGGGTGACGTGCTACATATTGAAGTGGAGGACAAGGGCAGAGGAATTGCGGATCTGGAGAGGGCCATGGAGCCTCTCTTTACCACCCGGCCGGAGCTGGACCGCTCCGGCATGGGATTTGCCTTCATGGAAGCCTTCATGGATGATTTGGAGGTGGAGAGTGTGCCTGAACAGGGAACTATCGTGCGAATGATGAAAAAACTGGGTTCTACCGCGTGGATTGACTGCGAGGAATAGCCTATGGAAGAGACGTCAGTACTGATTGCGAAATCACAGAGCGGAGATAAAGAGGCGAGAGAGGTACTGATAGAAAAAAATCTGGGTCTGGTGCATCATATTGTCAGACGTTTTGCCGGGCGCGGATATGAATTGGAGGATTTATTTCAGATAGGAGTGATCGGTCTTATAAAGGCTATCGACAAATTCGACCTGAGTCTGGGACTCAAGTTTTCCACCTATGCGGTGCCCATGATCACCGGTGAGATCAAACGCTTTTTGCGGGATGACGGGCCCATCAAGGTGTCGCGGGTCATCAAGGAGAATGCCCTGAAGGTACGGGTGGTCAGACAGCGCCTGCAGAGCAGTCTGGGCAGAGAGCCGACGTTGCAGGAGCTCTCCGAGGAGACGTCGCTTTCCGAGGAGGAGATGGTGTTGGCCATGGAGGCCACCAGAGAGGTGGAATCTATCTATGCGGCTGTCTATCAGGAGGATGGCAGCGAGCTCTATCTGGTGGATCGGGTGGCTTCCGGGAGAGGGAGCGTGGGGAACATCGCGGAGGAGGCGGTGGATTACGAGAAGGAGGAGCTTTTGAATCACATGCTGCTCACCCAGCTTTTGGAAGGACTCTCAGAGCGGGAGAGAGAGTTGATCCACATGCGCTATTTTCAAAACCGCACTCAGGTTGAAGTGGCGGCAATCATGGGCATCAGTCAGGTGCAGGTCAGCCGGTTGGAGAAAAAAATTTTGCTGCGGATGAGACAAAGTATTGCTTGAAAAATTGCCTGAAAAATACATTAAACTTAAAAATGTATAAAATATATAATTTCTTCTTTTTTTTCCTGTTTTTTTTTAGTATGATAGGTTTAAAAGGAGAGATGATATGAGATTAGATCAGGATATGAATAAAGAGAGCAATTCAAATTCGGGCTATCCTTATACGGAGGATCGCCTGAATAAATCCAAGAAACGCAAGAACGGAAAGCTGCATTCCGCATTGATTATTTTCGGTTATCTGGCAGCTCTGGTTTTAATAATGTGTGTGGTGGGACTGGTGAATACCTGGATCACTGACAAGATTGAGGACAGCGCCAAGCAGATGGCAGTGTCTGTGGGGGCGGAGCTTTTGCCCGAGGACAAGGAAGTGACGCTCACTGAGGCGGAATTAAATGCCATGGTGGAGGAGGCCGCCGCCAGTGCTGCTGCCAATGCCGTCACGGAGGCGGAGGCGGAAAAACTGCAGGCTGTGGCGGACGCCAGGGCCGAGGTGTTAGACGGTATCCGCGCAGGCCTGGAGACCGGGGACGATACCGTGGTCGAGGTGCTCAGGCCCTTCTATCCCGATCACATGGTGGTAGTGAGCAACAACAAGTTCCATTTTGTGCCCATCAATCGGGAGCTGAAACTGAGCTCCTACAGCGATGAGAATCTGAATATTCTGGAGAGCGGCGAATACCAGTACATGGAGGGCGATCAGGTCATTTCCCACAAGGGAATCGATGTCTCCCGTTTCCAGGGCAATATCGACTGGCAGGCCGTGGCCGGGGACAGCGTGGAATTCGCCATCATCCGCGTGGCAAACCGAGGTTACGGCACCGGCAAGCTGGTAGTGGATGAGCAGTTTGAGAAAAATATCAAAGGAGCGGTGGATGCGGGCATCCATGTGGGCGTCTACATTTATTCACAGGCGATTGACGAGCAGGAGGTTTTGGAGGAAGCCAATCTGGTGATGGAAAAGCTGGCTGCCCATGATGTGAACTGTCCCATTGTCTTCGATGTGGAGAAGACAGCGGACCCCACAGGACGGATGAATCAGATATCCGTGGAGGAGCGCACCAATCTGACGCTGCTCTTCTGCCAGACTGTGGAGGCGGCAGGGTATAAGCCGATCATTTACCACAATATGGAGATGGGCGCCCTGATGCTGGATGTCGAGCCTTTGGAGCAGTATGACAAGTGGCTGGCCTACTACAATGACAACATGTATTACCCCTATGAATACAAAATCTGGCAGTACAGTGATAAGGGCAGGGTGAGCGGTATCTCCTCAAATGTGGATATGAATATCTGCTTCGAGCCCTTCTGGGAATAACAGAAGGCTTCCGGAAGCCTTTTTTTAAAAGCCTTCCTTTTTGCGCAACATACGCAGTTCTCTGCGTTTTTCGGCATTGGCCCACTCCATGCGTTCGCCGTCGTTTTCCAGTATCAAAGGCGGAACGGGAGTGGGTTTTCCGTCGTCTCCCATGTTCACCATGACGAAATAGGCCCGATTGATAGTGTGGCGGGAACCGTCGGACTTTTCGATGTAGGAGTCCACCCGCACCTCCAGCGAGGTGTTTCCCACATATGTCACCTTGCCCACCAATACCAGCAGATCATTTAGATACACGCCGGATTTGAAGTGCAGATTGTCGATGGCGACCGTGGTAGCATCCCTGCCGCAGTGACGCTTGGCCGTGATGCCCGCCACCTCGTCAATCCACGAGAGAAGCTGACCGCCGAACAGACGGTTGATGCCGTTGATGTGATGATACATAATCATGTGAATCTGTTCCGTGGTGGAGTCAGATACTCTCTTGGGGGATAAGGCGGTATTTGTTTTTGCTTCTATTTTCGATTCCATTTTTTCTTCCATTGAGAGAAACTCCTTTTCTGAATTTATGAGTTTAGACTTTATTCTACCATAATATCATGAATTGTTCTACCCGAAAACTCAAGAACAGATAGAGACTTGTCTTTTAGGGGGTGGGATGGTAAACTAGTTAGTAAAAAAGGTTTTTGTGTGATTTCGGTGCGGGGGAAATGATATGAATATCAGGAAAAAAATGATTTATTTCAATCCAAAGTCGTGTATGGCAATGTTTTTAGCTGTTACATTGCTGTTTACTTCTGTTGAGGGCATTCGGACACATGCGGAGGAATTGACGGAGCAGATTCCAGATGTGGAGGATACGGGCAATCAAGTCGATACGGACAACCCTGTCAATACAGAACTTTCTTATGTCAAGACGTCGGAAGGGGCTGTTGTTATATCTTCTTTCGAGCCTTTGTCAAAGGAGACCAGCCATATTACGTTAGAAGAGAGGAAAAAGCTGGAGGAACTTGTTGGCAGTATGCCCAAAACATTAACGGCGTATGCTGAAGCCTATGTGACAGATGAGGCGGGAAGCGATGACGGCGCGGACACAGGAGATGTCGGTACAGGTGATGGTACAGATGCAGGAGAAGGCGCGCCTGTATTACCTACACAAAAGGTGGGCGTGGAAATTCCTGTTCAATGGGTATGCGTGGAAGATTATGAAAATACAGAGTTAACAGAGTATACATTTCGTCCGACATGGGACAGCACTGTATGGTTTTATGAGGCGGGTACGGATGCGGACAGCGTTCCGACGATTACGGTGAGCTATCCCTTAATTGCGGCGGAAGTTTCTACAGAAGAAGAGCTCGCGGCGGCTTTTTCCGCGGGTCTTAAGAAGATTACGCTGAAAGCGGATATTGCTTTGACGGGAACTCTTAGGCTCCCGGCGACTGCCGATATCGAATTGGATGGACAGGGACATTCCCTGCTTCGGGGCAGGAATGAAAACGGTCTCTTTATCGGCACTATGATCAGTATGGCCGGGGCAGATTATACAGAAGAGACTTACGGGACACTGACGCTGAAAGATATTACTGTGGACGGCAAGACCTCTGCAGACCATGCGGGTGCGCCTGTGATTCTGGATTGCGGAAACCTGATTTTGGAAAAGGATGCGGTTGTCAGGGATAACTATAATTACGGTACATATCCTTCAAAAGAGGAGCAAGATGCGGAAACGATTCTTGATTATGGCGGAGGTATTCAGGTATACGGCGAACTGAGCGTGACGGAAGAGTCTCTGGTTAAGGGAAATTTTGCAGATGAATTCGGAGGCGGGGTCTATCTGGCAGATGGCGCGACGCTTTATCTCTATGCAGACGCGATCAGGGAAAACAGTGTGTCGGATGATGCAGGATATGGAGCGGATTTGTATGCTGCGAGAGGAAGCGCGATCTATTACGATGCTTCTATTGATATGGAGAGAGATGGTTTCTATCTCTGTGACGGAGTCATTCTGATTTGCATGCAGGAGCAGAATGTAGTGAAAGCAATAAATCGGCAGGATGACATGGTTGAGATTTGCATAAGTGTTGCAGAGGGGAGCGGGTATGACGACAATTTTCTGGAAGCGCTTAAGGAAAAACTTGAGTCTGAATATGGGTATTCGGTGATACCTAAAATGACGCAAGTAGATATATCAGATTTGCGTGACTGGTATGTTTATGATCATTATGACCCAAATGCAAAGCGCTGGGCAGGAAATTCGGTAACTGATGCTGACGGAAATACGGTGCCGGAAAAATGGCTGGAGTATTATGGAAATAATCCAAAGAGAAAATATTATGGATATGAGGAATTATATTATTATCCTATGTCTGCCGGAGCTGCGGTTACCAGCATTGGCGAATGGTTGAATAATCAAGGTTATCAATATACAGTAGATGGTAAAACGGCGTATTATTTAGCGCAGTTTGAAGAGCACATTTATAATCAAAGTCCGGATATGACATTTGTGGGATATGGTAGTCCGGCTTATATAGACTTTATGTATTACGATCCACAGTCTAATGGTGAAAAAATGGTGGAGTTTGATATCGATTCCTCACAGGTGCTTTCGCATGCGTTGTCGGGAATGGGCTTCCTGGTGAATGCCGGTGTGGAAGACGAAAAGTTGTATGGCTATCTGATTTATTATCATTATAATAGATCTTCTGATGCCCTTGGGGATGACCCTACTAATTTGTATGTTTGTAAGTTGAACGGAATTGATGTTAAGGCGTTTCACAATGGAGAGTGGGATTTAAAGAGCTTATTTTGGCCGGATGGCTCAGGTGAAATAAGTGAAGCAAATAAAGCATCTTTAAGTGCAAAGGGAATGGAAATAGTAAAGAGCGCGCGTATTCCTTCGACTTGGACTAGTCAGATGAGCATTCAGATCCGAGTATCGCCGACTGAGATTGAAATCCGGCAACAGCCCAAGAACGCGGTGGATGCGGTAACAGATAGCGATGAAACCGGATCAGTGTCTTTGACGGTGGAGGATAGCCATTATAATGGTTTTGGACCATTGATGGCTTATACATCGTATGGTCACAATTGCCCCCGTGCCAGTTGTTTTACCTATTCAAATATACATATGTATTATACAAATCCTATACAAGGAAATGAAAATGCGCTCCAGCCGTTAGAGATGGCTGATTACACACAGGAAGGAACACAGAAATATTTTTTGAACCTTTTTGGTGACAATTCCGATCTGGGCTATAATAATAGTGATGTTGAAGCGGATTTGTATCAACCTTTTCTGAAATTGATGCAGGTGGAAGGCATTGCGTTGATTACAGACAGGAAGACACCGTTTGAGGAATACCTGGGGGTAAGCGGCGAAGCAGGGTCTAATCTGTATGAGATAGACGAGAGTTCTCTGGATGTGGATGCACTTGCAGCAAAGATTGCCGCATATATAGAGAAACAGACTACCACATATATACAACATAAACTACAGTCGGATGGAAATGAGGGGCTTACAAACGCGACTCCGCAACAGGCCGTAGGAAATATCTGGCTCGAATCTGCTACAGACGGTAAGCAGGTCAGGGATGCACTGCAGGGAAATACCTTTACCGGGGCTGGTTATAAGATTCTGATAAGGGATGATATTGCATACTATGGTGAGGACATAGACAACTACATAGTAAGATATGATGTCATTAAACCAAATGGCAGAGTCCATTCGTTTACATGTAATGCATCTGACAGCACTGTTCCCTCCTTCGTAGTGGGGACAGATTCATCGGAATGGTCTGTGGGACGGTATACTGTGAAGCAGACAATCAAAACGCTTGACGGTGAATCTACCGAGTCTATCGTACACGGATATGCTTTTTTTGACTTGGAGAGACCGAATCACACTCATGAATGGAGTGAATCTACGATAGAGCCCGACTGTACCAAGAAAGGGCGCAGGACCAGGTCTTGCTCAATATGTGGCAAGACGGAGACGACAATCATTCCGGCAAATGGACATAGCCTTAAAGCAGAGTGGAGTAAAAATGCTGCCCAACATTGGCAAGAGTGTGAAGTTTGTAATGAAAGGTTTGGTATTGGCGTCCATCAGTCAACAGAGTGGAGTAAAGACGCTGCCGAACATTGGTATGAGTGTGAAATCTGTAATGAAAAGTTTGGTGTTGGCGCCCACCGGTCAGATGAGTGGAGTAAAGACGCTGCCGAACATTGGCATGAGTGTGAAATATGTAATGAAAAGTTTGATATTGGCACCCATCAGTCAGATGAGTGGAGTACAAACGAAATCGAACATTGGCATGAGTGTAAAATTTGTGTTAAAAAGTTTGATATTGCTTTCCATCGGTTCGGAGCGTGGATAACGGATGAAGAGGCGACGGAAAACAAAGAAGGATCAAAGCACAGATCCTGTACTGACTGCGGTTATAAAGAGTATGGTTCAATTATACGCGGAAAAATAACCAAGCGGGAAGACTGCGGTGAAAATGTGCCGCATACAGAGATTTCCATGGAACTGCCCGCACTGGCATTGGCGGTGCTGGTGGAGGATGACGTGCATGCGGTAGGAAACGGAACGGATATCACCATTGTCCTTACCGTAGAGAATGCCGACAACACGGTTAGCACCGCAGATAAGGAAGCCATTACTTCCGTGGCAAAATCCTACAAACTTGGGCAGTATTTTGATATAAACCTGTATAAAGAAATGAACGGCGGCAGTTCCCGGATTACTGAGACGAGCGATGAAATAAGGCTGTCTATGGAGATTCCGGAGAAATTCAGGAAGGCTGCCAGAAAGTATGCGCTTGTCAGGGTGCATAACGGAGTAGCCGTTATTCTGAAGGATCTGGATTCGGAGAGCAGCACGATTACCATAGATACGGATCGCTTTTCCACATATGCGTTTGTATATGCGGATCAGAAGAAAAGCGATTATGATACCGCAGACGATTATCAGGATCAGAAGGAAGCAGTTCCCGAAAGCCGGAAGGATTCCGAACCGAGAACCGGCCATACGACACATTTTGAGATATATGCAACCATCGCCTTTATTCAAGGGGCATCTTATCTGCTCCTCCTGTTTGCGGAAAGACATGGAATGACGGAAGAAACGAAGGAGGAACTGGTTTCACGCCTGATCAGATGGGCTAAAAAGGGCAGAAAGCTCCGCCGATGGCTTGCACTTGCTGCGATATTCCTGATTCTGGTATATTATCACAGCATCGGTAGACAGGGAATCCAATCAATGAACTTATTAAGGAATCAGGCAGGCGCGGAATGACCGAAAAGAAAAAAGAAGAGATATGTTTCCGGGTAACCGGATGGGCCAGACAGGGCGGAAAGTGGCGCCGTCTGCCTGCATTTGCAGCAATTATTCTATTGCTTGCATATTATTACGGTATCGGCAAACATATAACGACAAAAAGAAGAAAATCTGTGCGACATATAAGAAAGCACCGACTCTTGAGGGCGGTGCTTCTTGTCTCTATGCTTTTGTGTCTGATTCTGCTCGCACGGGAACAGTATCTCTCGGTCAAACACAGAAAGGATCAGGAACACTTAAAAGAGCTTCTTATAGCACAGGAAAATCTGGCGGCGGAAGTCAGTGGGGCGCTGGAAGAAGATATGCCGCCGGACGGCATAGACGAAGAAACAGAGACGGATGATTTGAATGCTTCGGATTCTGAGCAGCCGGAAGAACCCGTTATGCTGGAGCGGTTTGAAAAGCTTTATGAAGAAAATAATGATCTGGTGGCATGGATATCCATAGAGGGTATGGTGATCGATTATCCTGTCATGCAGTGCGAAGATGATGAATACTATCTGAATCATGATTTTTATGGAAATGAGGATAAGTATGGATGTCTGTATGTAAGGAACAGAGCCAATGTCGCCGACGGTGTAAATTTTATTATATATGGGCATAACATGCGGGATGGATCTATGTTTGGCGACTTGGACTTATATCAGGATGAAAACTTTTACATGGAACATCCCCTGATCTCCTTTGACACACTGTACGAGGAGCGTACCTATGAGATTATATCGGTGTTCCGCTCTCAAATCTACAATTCGGATGATGACGTATTTAAGTATTATCAGTTTTATAAGGCGGATACTGAGGAAGAATTTGACTATATTTACAAGAATATCAAAGAACTATCCATATACGATACGGGAGTGACAGCGGAGTATGGGGACACGTTCCTGATACTTTCCACCTGTGCCTATCATGTGGAGGACGGGCGGCTTGCGGTCGTGGCAAAGAGATGCCGATAATAAATTTCATAAATTAAGAGATTCAGTGAGTGACAAAAAAGGTGTTACTGTAAAAGCAACGGTTCGCCTCAGTTATATGGTTATCAAAAAAGCAACCTAACTTTGGTCAGGGCAGTTGCTTTTTTGATGTCTTTTATTTCTTCCGGCCTGCCGGATACTGATTATTGTGACGAGGATACAGAGAGATGCTGTTCATGGGAATAACATCTCTTTGTATCTGACAAACCCTTGTACTTTTTAATTATATGGTTCCTCTGGAATAATTTCTAAAGTTTCTAAATCGGGAAAATATTCGTGCCAGTCGATGTTGTCCCGTTCAGTGATTATGGACATATTATCACAAATCTCGAGATATTTAATTCCTTGTAAATTTTGATAAGTTTCAGGAATATTATAAATAGTCTGACTAACGGCGGTTCCTCTAATCCATAATTTTTGTAAAGACGGATATTCGGCTTTTTCCTGTTCT
Source organism: Acetatifactor sp. (assembly GCA_029055435.1). GTDB lineage: Bacteria > Bacillota > Clostridia > Lachnospirales > Lachnospiraceae > Acetatifactor. The sequence continues at coordinate 20,415 of JAIDDH010000082.1, read as the reverse complement.
GCATCAGAATAATTGCTTAGTGACAATACGGGTTCTGATCCACTGCTAGGAATTCTTACACAGCAAACTATCTCAATTTTTGGACTGTTTTCTTCTTGTATTACTGTGTTTGCAGCCTTTAACATCTTTGCCAGTTGTTCTTCGTTTTCCTCATAAAACAAATACCTATAATTGAGAACCCCTTTGGAAGTGATATCTTTTTCTTCATAATAAATTTCAGTTCCTCCTGTTGCTTCGTAGATAGCACGGGAAATGGCATCATCTGCTTTGTGATTGCGATAATGAGCGGGTTCCACGCAATATAACAAGAAGTTAGTTGTACCTACTGCCAATAACACATATACAAGTAATATAATAAAGGCTTTTTTGGCTATTGAACCACTGTCTTTCATTGTTGCGATGGTCACCATTATTAGAAAGACGGCTACTACAATTGCCCCCACAATGATATCAAGAAAAATTAATAGTAGTCCTGCAATTGGATTCATATAATACTCCTTTAAATTAGTATCTTTGGTATTTCCGGCGGAGCTGGGATAGGTGGGGCGATATCCGCAGTTTATTATGCCAGATACAGAGAGGTGCTGTTCATGGTAATAACACCTCTCCGTATCTGACAAAACCCTTGTACTCTTTAATTATATGGTTCTTCCGGAATAATTTCTAAAGTTTCTAAATCGGGAAAATATTCGTGCCAGTCGATGTTGTCCCGTTCTGTGATTGTGGCCATATCATAGCTAATTGTTAGATGTTTTATATCTTGCAAATCGCTATAAACAGCTGGATTATTATAAATAGTATATGGGATGTCTGATGCTCCCCAAATTCGTAGATTTTGTATGGACGGATTTTCAGCACTTATTCCTTCTCTGTTATCAGAATAGTTATCTAAACGACATACAGATGCCAAACCTCCTGGAATTTTCACAAAGCACATAATTGCAAGCTTATCTTTGCTCCCTTGTTGTTGCAATACGGCATTAATGGTCTTAAGCAGATTTGCTAATTGTCCATCCTGTTCTTCAAAAAACAGATATTCATAAACAGTAACATTATCTGTATCAGTTACATATTTCCCTTGATAATAAATGTCTTCTCCTAATTCTTGATAAATAGCAGTAGAGATAGAATCATTTGCTTTTTTATTATAATAATGTGCGCCCGCACCACAAGCCGACAACATTATTCCTAATAAGCATAATATTGAAAAAAATGTTTTTTTCATGTTTTTTCTCCATTAGGATATTTTTAAAATATTAGAAAAGCAGCTCAGATTATCTGCATACTGATCATATCTGATGTAGTAGATGTTTCCCCAGCTTACAATTTGCATTATATATTGGTATTGATGTGTGGTATTATCCAGATATTTATAAAGGCCTATAATAGTCATGTAGTGACTTACAACACGGCGATGTTTATCATTTTTTGTATTTTTATTTTGAGCCAAATGTATTGAAGGATACATATCTATTTTATTATCTTCATCAAAAGAATAATAATTAAACACCACCGGGAGATTGTTATTCAGCATTGTTTCAATCTCCTTCAGAACAGATTGCCGCTGTTTGCTTGCCCGTTGCATGCTATAGGGGGCCCATTGTGCAGAATGAAAAGTGCTGTCATTGTTTTTAAGGAAGTTTTCCATGCCAGATTCCATACTGAGGGCTGGTAAGCCCGTCTGGTAGTGGATTAGGTCGCCGGGGATAGGGTAGGCATGGCTGTAGTTTTCCTCCACATATTCCTTATAATCATCAAAGACGATGATACCATTGTATGAGTTGTAGGCAATTGTGTCCTGCTCAGAATAGGCGGAATGATAGCCCGGATTCTGTTGAGTCAGATATAGTTCTGCATCACTCATAGCGATGACGCCGCAGCCCATCTGCCACAGTCTGTAGTATGAGTCAGTAGCAAAATCCTTATAATTCAATTTGTCGGCTCCGGTGGCTTTGTCTGCCCACCAGCCTTGATTCCCACCGGGATACAGAGCGTCGTCCGGGCCTTTCACTTTTAGATATTCCATTCTGGGATAACGGTTATCTAATTGTGCTACCCATGCGGCATCTTGGCTCCAAGGGTGTTCGTCTTTGTTGTCCGGTATACCGTCTTCATCCGTATCCGCCTTGGTAGGATTGCTTCGCAGGACAAAATATTTGGTGTTCAGAGGTATCAGTGGATTGCGGTAACGCTCATCCAGTTGATAGATTAGTCCGGTTTCCTCAAAGTCTGAGAGCCCGTCACCGTCGGTGTCTGTCTTATTGGGGTCGGTGTAGACTACTTGGCCGTTTGGAAGGCGGATGCCTGCGGTCTCGTAAATGTCATAAAGGCCATCCCCATCCGTGTCGGTGGGGTCAATCTGGCTCACAGTATTGTCCTGAACAAAGCCCATCATAGTTTCCAAGTATTTGCTATCGGCATTGGAGTAGTGTTGTCCGCCTGTAAGGGTTGCCATGTTTTTTAAGGCAGTTTCTGAGTAGGAGTAACTGGAGCCAATGTAGACAGTGTATATCTGGATATTCTGTTCAACGCATATGTTTACAGCGTTTTGCACAGAATCCACATCGCCGTCGCAAATCAGGATGATAATTTTCTGCTTCTCGTTTTGTCTGTCTTTCAGGAGATCCAGTGCTCTGTTCAGGCCTTGGCTGACACGGGTTCCGCTGGCGACCTGCAGACGGGAGATGCTTTGTTTTAGGGTCAGGACATTGTCCGTAAAGCTGCAGGCAGTATAGGACCAATTGGCAAAATTCACAATTGCTGCATCATCTCCATTTTGCATGGCATCCACAAAGTTTGTCAACGCTTTTTTGGTGGATGAGAGAGGTTCGCCCTTCATACTATATGAAGTATCTACGACAAAAACAATGTCAAAGGCATGTCTGGCATCTCCCGTGCTGCTGTTCCGGTAGTCGATATTTTCTCTCCATGCTTCATACCATGCAGCGGAGTTTACCAACATATAGGTGGAAAAGTGGGTGGTGGTGTAGGTGACAGTGTTCTGTTCTGTGTTCACGGTACTGTCCAGAAGCTGATACCAGTGTTGTTCTTCGTCATACCAGAGTATTTGTAAGTTTTCTTCCTCCACGTCCTGCAGGGCGCTTTCCTCATAGTGGAAAGTCAGTTCGGCAGTGTCAAAAGGGGTGTCTGCATGAATTTCTATGGGCACACCTACAAGGCCTACTACATCTCTGGACAGGGCATCCTCCTGATAGGTGTTTCGTATATAAACATTGTTCTGGGCATTTCCCGGTGTCTGCAGGGAGACGGTGACTGAAGCGAGTCCTTTGCCTTCGTCCTCCGGAAAGGATTCTTCCACTGTTTGGAGGAGCGTTTCCTCTGCATCGATTATTCCGTTTCCATCGGTGTCTGCCAGCAGCGGGCTAAAGCCAAGATATACATCATCATAGTCCGTCAGGCCGTCTCCGTCGGTGTCGGGATTGTTGGGGTTGGTTTGGTAGAGAAAAATCTCTTCGTAATCGGTCAGGTCATCCCTGTCGGAATCTGCCGACGCAGGATTAGTGCCATAGTTTATTTCCTCCAGATTGGTGAGTCCGTCCTGATCCAAGTCTTCCTGTTCATCAGATATGCCGTCTCCGTCCGTGTCTGTAAGCATAGGGTCTGTGCATGTGAGATAGAGTTCCGCATAATCTGTCAGGCCGTCCCCGTCGGTGTCGGGATTTGCATAATCCAGTCCCCACGCGATTTCCAGATTGTCAGGAATGCCGTCGCCATCAGTGTCCATGTTCCATGTCGTCTTCTGCGTCTGTGGTGCCGACTTCCGGGACTGCGGGGGAGTTACTGCCGGGTGTATAGGAAGAGAGACTATAGTTTGCGGGATTGGCTTCCGGTGTTCCGCCGTTTCCGGTAAATCCAAAGAGAATGGTCTGGCCCGGGGCAATATTGGCGTTGTAGCCTGCGTTTTTAATGGTGTAGCGGATATAGGCTGTCTCTGAACCTTCCGTATCCATAGCTACATCTGTATCCATAGCTACATCTGTAGTTATAGAGGTAATTTCCGCGCACCATATCTTGTCGATGGTTCTGGCAAAATCGAAGGTCAGTGTCCAGTCTTCAATAGTTTCTTTTGTGTTGTTGGTGATGGAAATATTGGCGGAAAAACCGTCTGCCCAATCGTTTTCCAGAGAGTAAAGTACAGTGTAGGCTTCCTGAGAAGTGGAGGTATTCTCACCAATTAACTGATAGCCTGTGGGAAAAGCATGAAAGTCATCGGTGCTGCAGAAGCCGAAGCTTACGCTGCCGCCATCAGGGATGTTTTGGTTCCATCCGGCATTTTTGACGGTGAGCCGGCCGGTTTCCTCATTGGTCTGGCAGATTTCTGCATTCCAGAGGCTGGTGATTTCATCCGGGCAATTAAAACTGATGTACCAGTTGGGGATTGATTGTTCTCCGGTATTTTCCAGAGTGATATCGGCCTGATAGCCTCCGGGCCAATAGTTTAAAAGGTTGAAGGTTATTTTGAGAGAGTCTGTCTCGCAAATGTCCTGTGTGGTCACGCCGTCCCATATGTCAAGGGAAAGGGCATCTGTCAGTTGGACATCAGCAGGATTCTGCATGTTTGCGGCAAAGCTGTCTTCTGCTGCCAAAAGCGGCATTGGCTGCAGGGAATTGATGCAGACTGTCAGGGCCAGCAAGAGACTGCAGATTGTCTTTCGGATCTGTCCATAGGTTTGTTTTCGAGCGTTTTTAACATTTTTCATTAGTATTATTTTCCTCTTTTCCTATATTTAGAAATGCCATATAAGCATACTACAACCAGATGACACTTGCAAGAATTATTTTAGCATGGCATAATATGGTGTAACAATTCGCGCCTTTTCATATGCCGTTTTATCTCGCTCTCCGCCTTGCTTAATAGCGTTATCGGCGGTATAATGGAGCCATTAGGGCAAAGCGTTACAGCGGAGAGTTACGGAGGAAGAATAATGCAGGCAGATAATGAAAGCAAAGGACTTATCCTGTTAAAAAAAGGACAAAAGGGAATCATGCATGCCATATTCAGCCGTATGGGAGTGATTATGGTGCTGCTTGTAGTACAGATACTTATCCTGTTCAGTATTTTTCAATGGTTTAAAGAGTTTCTGCCTCATATTTGGGGTGGAACAATACTGTTTACGGTCTGCATGATAATTTATCTTCTCAATAGCCGGATGGATCCCACGGGAAAGATTACATGGCTGATTGTGATTATGTTGGCTCCGGTGTTCGGAGTGCTTTTGTTTGGATTTACACAAAGTGAAATGGGGCATAGGGTATTAAAAAGGCGCGTTGACCAGATAAGCTCCGATACGTTAGAGGAGATTCCCCAATCGCAGGAGGTGATGGAGCAGCTTTCTGAGGAAAATAAGGGAGTGGCGTCGTTGGCGCATTATATGCACAGGAGCGGCTGTCATCCCGTTTTCAGAGGGACGTCTGTAAAGTATTTCCCCCTGGGGGAGGACAAGTTTGCGGAAATGCTCAGACAGCTTGAGGCAGCAGAGCATTTTATCTTTATGGAATATTTTATTGTGGATGAAGGTCTGATGTGGGGAAGGATTCTGGAAATACTTGCAAGGAAAGCTGCCGAGGGTGTGGATGTCCGTGTCATGTATGACGGGACCTGTGAACTTGCGCTGTTACCCCGTGATTATCCGAAACGCCTGAAAGCATTGGGAATCAAGTGTAAAATATTTGCCCCGGTAATGCCTTTTGTCTCCACTCATTATAATTACCGGGATCACAGGAAAATTATGGTGATTGACGGGCACACGGCTTTTAACGGGGGAGTGAACCTCGCAGATGAGTATATTAATCATACGGTAAAATTCGGGCATTGGAAAGATACTGCCGTCATGCTGAAAGGCGAAGCGGTTAAAAGCTTTACTCTGATGTTTCTGAAGATGTGGGAAATAGATGAAAAAGAAACTGAGTTTGGAAGTTTCCTTGCCAATCCGTCATTGCCTGTGGAGGGGGCGAACGGTTATGTGATTCCGTTTGGGGACTGCCCTCTGGACAACGACAGGCTGGGCGAGCGGGTCTATATGGATATACTGAACCGGTCGCAGGAGTATGTGCATATCATGACGCCGTACCTGATTTTAGATGGTGAAATGGAAACCGCTTTGAAATTTGCAGCGGAGAGAGGTGTGGAGATCGTACTGCTCCTGCCGGGCATTCCGGATAAAGCCATTCCGTATGCTTTGGCGAAGACGTATTATGCTTCGCTTCTGAAGTCAGGGGTAAAAATCTATGAATACACGCCGGGTTTTGTCCATGCAAAAGTGTTTGTCAGTGATGACCGTGAGGCGGTTGTCGGGACCATCAATCTGGATTACCGGAGCCTGTATCATCATTTTGAATGCGCTACCTATATGTATGGCGCGGACTGTGTTGCGGACATTGAAGCAGATTATGAGGCTACATTACAGAAATGCAGACAGGTCACAATGGAAACAGTAAAAAAAGAAAAATGGTCGGTGAAATTGACGGGATATGTGATGAAGGCCATCGCTCCGTTATTGTAGGGGGAGTTGACGAAATTCCTGGCAGAACCGGCGGGAATGGGATTCAGGATGTGAGGGGGACAATCATGTCGGAGAAGATTTTGATTGTAGATGACGAAAAGGATATTGCAGATTTGGTGGCAGTTTATTTACAAAATGACGGCTATGAAGTGTTTTTGGCCTATGACGCCCAGTCGGCGCTGGAGTGTGTGGAGAAGGAGACTATCGAACTTGCCGTTTTGGATGTGATGCTGCCGGACATGGACGGATTCTCGCTGTGCCGGAGAATCAGGGAGAAATATTTGTTCCCGATTATCATGCTGACGGCCAAGGTGGAGGATATGGACAAGATTACCGGCCTGACCGTGGGAGCGGACGATTATATCACCAAGCCCTTTAATCCTTTGGAGCTTGTGGCGAGAGTCAAGACGCAGCTTCGCCGATATACCCGGTACAATACAGGGAAGGAGAATACGGCAAAGCAGGACGAAATCTCTATCCGGGGACTGCATATATCCAGAGATACGCACAAATGTCTGCTGAATGGAAAGCTGTTGACTCTGACGCCCATGGAATTTGACATTCTGTGGTATCTGTGTCAGAAGCAGGGAAGTGTGGTAGCGTCCGAAGAGCTTTATGAGGCAGTCTGGGGGGAGCGATATCTGGACAGCAACAATACAGTCATGACGCATATCGCCAGACTGCGGGAGAAGATGCAGGAGCCGGCGAGAAAGCCTAAATATATCAAGACAATCTGGGGAGTAGGCTACACCATTGAATAGCGGAAATAAACAAAAAATAGGAAAAGATTATAAAGCTTTAAAAGTAAAAATCACCATCAATACTGTAGTTATGCTGGCGATTACCATGGTGATTATCCAGCTGCTTTATCAATTTGTATTTCATGGCCGGTTTGCAAACTTTGTGGTGATGTTTCTGGAAAATACTATGTTCCGCGGACAGGCATATGCGTATGATAGTGCTCTGGAGACTTATAGGCATGTGGTGCGCAATTATATAGAATGGTATTATATGGCCGGGGTATTGCTTGTGTTTGCAGTTGTCCTGCGCATATATCTGAATGGCTTTATCAAACATTTCTCGGAAATCAACAGAGGCATAGACGCATTGATTGAGGAGAATGCCGGTGATGTCATGCTTTCCCCGGAGCTTCATGCCACGGAGAAGAAGATTAATTCCATTAAGCACACTCTGGAGCAGCGCAAAATCGACGCGCAGATGGCGGAGCAGCGAAAAAACGATTTGATTGTCTATCTGGCCCATGATTTGAAGACGCCTCTCACCAGTGTCATCGGATATCTGACATTGCTGCAGGATGAGCCTCAGATATCACAAGAGCTGCGCTGTCGTTATACAGGCATCGCCCTGGAGAAGGCGGAGCGGCTGGAGGAGCTGATCAATGAGTTTTTTGACATTACCCGTTTTAATCTGACGACGCTGACACTGGAGACAGAGCGGATTAATCTGAGCCGGATGCTGGAACAGTTGATCAGTGAGAGCGGACCGATTCTGGAGGAGAAGAGGCTTTGGTGGCAGACGGACATCGCGTCCGGAATAGAGTTTGTGGGGGACGCCAACAAGCTGGCGAGAGTGTTTGACAATCTGATTCGCAATGCTGTCAATTACAGCTATCCTCAATCGGAAATCTATTTTTCAGCCCAGCTTTCCGACGGACAAATCAGGCTGTTTATCAAAAATCACGGTAAAACCATCCCGAAGGACAAGCTGGAGCATTTGTTTGAGCAGTTTTATCGGGCGGATGTGTCCCGGGCGTCCGCTACCGGCGGAGCGGGGCTTGGTCTGGCTATCGCGAAGGAGATCGTGGAGGCGCACGGAGGCAGTATCACGGCTGAAAGCGAGGAGGAGAGCATCTGTTTTACGGTCGCGCTTCCCGCAGAATCCCTTTAGATTACGGCATTTTGGGGATTGTAAGAAAATCGTATGCTTTTCGTTAATAAATCATAATAAATCCAAAAGGAAACCTAAAAGTATAAAATGTCTTGTTTTGATACAATAAATTTGCGTCAAAACAAGGCATTTTTTTGTCAGCGGGCAGCAGATATGAGCTGTCAGCGCGGCGGAAGGAACAGAAAAAAGAGATGGGAGAAACAGATAAAATGAGGCAAATGAAAAATGTGAAGGACGTGAAAAATATTCTGGTGATTTTTGGCGGTGTGTCCTCCGAATATGAGGTATCTCTGGAATCGGCTTACGCGGTGCTCTGTAATCTGGACAAGGCGAAATATCGTCCGCTTCCGCTGGGGATTTCGAGACAGGGGCAGTGGTTTTATTTTATGGGGGACTTCTCCAAAATCAAGGAGGACACATGGTGTAATGGAACGGACTGTGTTTCGGCGGTTTTATCGCCGGACAGAACCGCACACGAACTGCTTCTCCTGAAGGAGGAGCGTGTGGAGCGCATACCTGTGGATGTGGCATTCCCAGTGCTGCACGGAAGATTCGGGGAGGACGGCACTGTGCAGGGGCTGGTGGAGCTTGCGGGGATTCCCCTTGCGGGCTGTGCCGCGCTGGCTTCTGCCCTCTGTATGGACAAGGACAGAGCGCATAAATTGGCGGCCTGCTTCGGTGTGCGCGTGCCGAAGGCCACGGTTCTTGCGAAGGACGGAGCCCTGGAGGCGGCGAAGGTGTTTGCAAGTCAGGTGGGTTATCCTCTGTTTGCGAAGCCGGTGAAGGCCGGTTCTTCTTATGGCGTGACGAAGGTGGAAGCGGAGTCACAATTGGCTCCAGCCATAGCGCTGGCCTTTAAATATGATGACAGGGTGATTCTGGAGGAGGCAATCGGCGGCTTTGAGGTTGGCTGTGCGGTGCTCGGAACAGACAGTCTCATCGTGGGCGAGGTGGATGAGATTGAGCTTGCAGGTGGATTTTTTGATTACACGGAAAAGTATTCCCTCAAGACATCCGCCATCCATGTCCCCGCGAGAATTGCGGGGGAGAAGGCAAAGGAGTTACAGGAGACCGCAAAACGCATCTACCGCGCGCTGGATTGTTCCGGTTTTGCGAGAGTGGACATGTTCCTGACGCCGGAGGGGGAGATTGTCTTTAATGAGGTGAACACTATCCCCGGTTTCACAGAGCACAGCCGCTATCCCGGAATGATGCGGGCGGCGGGCTACTCCTTTGAGAAGATTCTGGACATCATCATCGAGCAGGCTGAGGCGGAACAGGGGGAGCAGGACAAATGACAGTTTTATTGAATCAGGAAGAGATACACACGGGAAATCTGATTCTGGTGAATCAGGAATATGGATACCGGCAGCAGGTTTCCGGCTTGGCCGTTCCGAAAGGAGACGGCGGGGAGGATTTTCTGCTGGAGGAAGAGGCGGGCGCTTCGCTCAATCGGCTGATGGCACGGATAGACGGCTGGAAGCACATTGTGCCGGTCAGCGCATGGCGCTCCCTTCAGGAGCAGCAGGAGATATGGGATCAGTCTCTGGAGGAAAACGGTTTGGAATTTACCAAAGAATATGTGGCGTTTCCCGGACATAGCGAGCATCAGACGGGGCTTGCCATCGACCTGGGTTACAGGAAGCCTCAGATCGATTTTATCCGCCCTGATTTTCCCTATGAGGGAATCTGTCAGCGATTCCGGGAGCAGGCAGGCGACTATGGATTTGTGGAGCGCTATCCGGCGGGTAAAGAGAAGATCACACGGATCGGGCATGAGCCATGGCATTTCAGATATGTGGGGGTTCCCCATGCGGCTGTCATGGCAAAAGAGGGACTTGTGCTGGAGGAATATATCGCATTCTTAAGAGGATATGAATACGGACGCAGCTCATATGGGGTGAGGTTTGACTGGGGAGAAGCCTGGATATCGTATGTCAGGGCGCAAGGGGCGGTGACGAAGCTGGAGGTGGACGCCGGGTATCCCTGTGAGATTTCAGGAGACAATGTGGCGGGCTTTATCATTACGGAGTGGAGGCATTTGGATGAAAAACAGAGAGCAGTATGCGGGAATTGACTGGTTTCGGATTGCCGCGGCGCTTCTGGTGGTGACAATACACACCTCGCCCCTCGCCGGATGGAGTGCGGAGGCAGATTTCTTTTTGACGAGAGTGCTCGCCAGAGTCGCGGTTCCGTATTTTTTTATGGTGACAGGACGCTTTGTTCTGGCAGATTATTTTCTGTCGGAGGACTTTCAGGCGGGGAGGATCGGCAGATTAGGGCGGTATCTTCGGAAAATCCTGATATTGTATGTGGTTTCTATCCTGATTTATCTGCCGGTGGGAATCTATGCCGGGCATTACGAGCATCTGACAGTCGGAGAGGTGTGCAGAATGCTGCTCTTCGACGGGACTTTCTATCATCTCTGGTATTTCCCGGCCTGTATCATGGGAGTGGGGCTGGTCTGCCTGTTTGTCCGTCTCTGGAAGATAAAAGGCGCTTTCGTGGCGGCGGGAGCGCTCTATCTGTTTGGTTTGTTCGGGGACAGCTATTATGGGCTGGCCGTGAAGTGCCCCCCGATTGCCCTGATTTACAAAAAGGGGTTTTCGCTGTGGTCCTATACGAGAAACGGTCTGTTCATGGCGCCGGTTTTCCTGCTGCTGGGTGCCTGTGTGGTATCAAGAAAAAAGACGCGGAGACAGATGGGGAGAGGGCAGCTTGTCATTGGATTATTGTGCTCCTTTGCACTGATGACGGCGGAGGCCTTTACCCTGCGTTATTTTGAATTGCCCCGGCATGACAGCATGTACGTTTTGCTGGTTCCCACAGGGTTTTTTCTATATGGATTGTTGGAGAGAGGGCCGGATGGATTGCCGGGGACAGGGTGGCACATACCGCGTGCGCTACACTTGCTATACGCGCCACGCATGCTGCGCATACTACGTTTGATATCCACGGGGATTTATATTCTCCACCCGGGTATGATTGTGGTGGTGAGGGGAATTGCGAAGTTCAGCGGAATTAATTCACTGGTGGAAAACGGTATTCTACATTATTTTTGCGTGGTGCTTCTGACGGTGGCTGTGGTCTGTCCGGCAGCAGTCCTATTGGAGTTTTTAGTTAAAAAACGGAGCCTCACTCAAAAAGGTTCCGGCAGGAGCGGAGACGCCGATGCGGTTTGTTCTGAGCAAGAGACAAATGGGTTCGGGATAAGTACGGACAGGGCATGGATAGAAATCAGTCGGGACGCATTACAGGCAAATGTAGCATTTTTCAGAGAGCGTCTGCCGGAGGATTGCCAATTGATGCCAGCGGTCAAGGCTGACGCCTACGGGCACGGCGCCGTGATTGTGGCCCGGGAGCTGAACCGCATGGGAGTGGAGGCTTTCTGCGTGGCCTGCGTACAGGAGGGGATTGAACTGCGCAGGGCGGGTATTCAGGGAGAGATACTGATTCTGGGTTACACGCATCCCTCGTGGTTTGACGCGCTGCGCAAATATCGTTTGTCGCAGACGGTTCTGGACGTTGCTTATGCAAATGCTTTGAGGCAATATGGGAAAAAACTCCATGTGCATATCGGCATCGACACCGGAATGCATCGTCTGGGAGAGCGCTGTGAACATATTGAAGAGATATGCCGGATATTTGATATGCCCAATCTAATCGTGGACGGTATGTTTACCCATCTGTCCGCGGACGATATACTTGGGGAACAAGAGCAGGCGTTTACCATGGGGCAGGCCTCACGATTTACGGCGGTGATGGATGCACTGGGGGCGCGTGGTATCGAGTGTCCGAAGATTCATCTGCAGGCAAGCTATGGTGTTCTGAATTATCCTGAGTTGGCGGGAGATTACGCCCGTGTGGGAATTGCGCTCTATGGGGTGCTGAGCACGAGGGAGGATACGCTCCCGTGGCGGGATGAGCTGCGCCCCGTCCTCTCTTTAAAGACCCGCGTGGCAGCAGTAAAAGAAATTTATGCGGGGGAGCCGGCTGGCTATGGCCTTGCTTTTACCGCGGCGCAGACCATGCGCCTTGCCGTGTTGACCATCGGCTATGCGGACGGACTGCCCCGCGCCCTGTCGGACGGCCGGGGAGAGGTTCTGATTCGGGGACAGAGGGCGCCCATTGTAGGGAAGGTCTGCATGGATCAGACCCTTGTGGATGTGAGTGGTCTTGCGGATGTTCGGCCGGGAGATGTGGCTGTGGTAATCGGCCGCTCCGGCGGGGAAGAGATCACGGTGTGCGACATCGCAGAGCAGACAGGAACTATTACCAATGAGATCTTAAGCCGTCTGGGGAAGCGTCCGGGCCGGATGATGATCTAAGATGTGTCTTTATTCAAATGGGCAGTTACTATCATGGGGAACTGCCCTATACTACATCTTCTCAATAATTTTACAAATCATGGAAGCACGGTTAAAAGGTACCATAAAATAATATCCATCTGCTATATTTTGTAGTTTTGCAATGATTTCCAGTGAGATTGTGATTCCAACCTGTTCACCTTCTTCACGGCTCATGTCCTCATTATAGCGTGTGATGATCTCATCAGGAACCCGAATCCCGGACATCTCGTTTTTGACAAACATGGCATTTCGGAAATTTACAAGGGGCATGATGCCACAAAGAATCTTGGTATCAATTTTGGTCTTGATATATTTGATACGCTCAATATCATCGTCCGAATAGATTGGCTGTGTTAAAAAATAATCTGCTCCGGCAGAACATTTCTTACGCATGCGGTCAATTTCGATGTCGAGGTTAGGACGACAATGGTTCAAAGCACCACCGTAAATAATGGGGTCATCGGCAAAATATTCGATATTCAACTGCTTAAAGTAATTCATCAGCCGAAAAGAATTAAAATCATATACACTGCTGGTAGTGCTTTTATCTCCCGTAGGAACCGGATCACCGGTTATGACCAGCATGTTACGAATCCCATTCATATGAGCACCAAAAAATATTCCTCCCATGGCGATTACATTCTTATCACGGCAGCAGATATGGGGCATGGTTGCAATATCTGTCTGTTGGTTAACAAGAATACTGCTCGCTATGGAATCTGCCCGCATCTTACCCATTGGAGAATCGGAAAAGGTTATAATATCCACACCGGCTTGTTTCAGGAGTGCGGAGGCTTGACTGATCTTGTCTGCATTGCCATTTTGTGGCGGATCAAGTTCAACAGCAATCACCTTTTTACCCACATTTAATTTGTTTAAAAAGTCATTTTGGGTCTTATCAATACCCCTATCTGTAGTGGATACGGATAAATGATGCCGTATTTTGACAAAATTCTCATTTGCATTATTATGCGGCTGTAATTGCTTTTTCAGTTCATGGATATATTGTGGGGTTGTTCCGCAGCAGCCGCCAAGAATATTTACACCCATGGATGCGATTTCTACCATATTTTCACAGAAATATCCAACATTGTCTTGGTAGATATTTCTATCTCGAATAAAATCCGGATAAGCGGAATTGGGAGCTATGGATACCGGCATATCACCGAAATCTATCTTTTGAATAATACGCTTCATATGTGTAGAACCTACACCACAGTTAAAGCCAATAACATCAATAATACCGCTGTCCACAGCAGTTTTTACTAAATTGGAAGCGCTTATGCCTGCTTTTGTACAGCCAAATTTGTTCAGGCAGAAGCTGACCATGATTACAGGTGAAAACGGAAGTTGTTTTTCAATTACCTGTTTCTTGACATATTGAACAGCCGGTAATATGTACTCAAAATCCGCAAAAGTTTCAAACAGAATTATTTCTGCTCCGGCATCAAGCAGTGCATTCAACATTGTTTCAAATTGGGGCAGAATTTCATCATCAGAAATTCCACCTTTTGTTGGAATAGGTCCAATATCACCGGCGATCCAGACTTTGTTGTCTGCGTGAAGCGCAGCTTTTTGCGCAATTTTATAGGACTGAAAAACATTGTCATAAATAATTTGAAGTGTGGCTTGTCTGTCATCTGCCCGGTGCAGTGGCAGTCCCGTTAATCCTTCTGCATGACTGGCAAAACTGTTTGTACGCAAAAGCTGTGCACCGGCAGTGATATATTCCGTATGAATGCGCTCAATTTGTTCAGGATGTGCTATGTTGGCAATTTCCGATATGTTTTCTTCTGTGGGATATGCCTGCGCATAGTAGGTCCCCATCGCACCATCCATTAGTAAAAAGTGGCTTTTTATCATTTCTAAGAAATTCATGGTCATGACCTTTCTGTAAAAATAGCGGTAAAACTGCAATGTCCTACCGCTATTCGTTCCCAATTTTGTTCCGTTATTATCTCTTTCGAGTATAAATCATTCTTGTGTATTTAATGTCCTCACCAGCAGTTTCACCAACAGCTATCGTAAATTCTTCTTTATCAAATTCTGGAAAAAACACATCCCCATCTTTTATGTCCATATCAATTTCAGTAATATACATTTTATCCACTATAGGAATTGCTTCCTTAAACAAACCATATCCACCAGACACATAAATATCTGCTTTTCCAGCCACTTTAATTGCCTCTTGAAATGAACCTACGGTTATTAGGTTTTCTCCTGAATAATTAGCACTTTGTGAAACAACAATATTCATTCTATTTGGAAGGGGATGCCCAATTTCTTCATAAGATTTGCGTCCCATAACAACAACATTACCCACGGTTAATTCCCTAAACTGTTTTTGCTCTCCTTTAATTTTCCACGGTATCTGACCGTTCTTCCCAATAACATTATTTTTCGAACGAGCGACAATTAATCCTATCATTTTTGTTTCAGCCTTTCCTCAAATTCAGATTTGTTCAAAGGGACAAAAGCGTATTGCAGAAATCCACTAAGCTACCTTCCTTTTTCATAGATACATACTGCCGCAGCAACTCTCTGCTCTCCTCCCGCAGCAGACCGCCGTGACACTTGGGCAGCTTGTACGTGGGAATCTCCTTGTTATTCGGATGCCAATACTCCTCAACAAACTTTACCGCTCCGTCAATGGGGGATTCATGGGCATAGAAAATTTAGCGCTGTCCTCTCCGGAAGAACAAGCTTTTACCACAATCTCGTCACCCCGGAAAATCACTGCTCCCACAGGCAATTCCCTATTTTTCAGGGATTCTTTCGCAACCTAAATAGCAACACGCATTTTTTCTTCGTTTGTCATTTCGGCATCCTCCCTGTAAATTCTGGCTCGTCGCTTTCTACAACAGTAAAATTATAGCATATATCTCTTCTAATCACAATAAAATACTCTTGCTTCGTGCCAGTTCCTTTCTTTGCTCTTGCGATATTTTCCTCTATTTTTGTAGCATAAACTCCCTCCTCAAACTCAACAACATTACCAATGCCGTTTTGAATAACAAATCATAATTGACCTTTTTCAATAAGGCTATAACGGCATCTCTTTGCTCCTCAGTCATATACCCAAGCCTATATGCCAATTTAACCTCTGCCACGATGCCAATTGATAATGCCTCTCCATGAAGCATGTAATGGCGAATTAGATGTAAAAAAGCGGAAAGGAAAAGCACAGTCCAGACGAAAGCGGTTAAGTCAAGAAATATTTGTGGAATGGCAAGAAAAATAGTATAATAATGGCAATATCCCGGCAAAGGAGGAAAGGCAGGGAACTAATAAATTGGAAGACCAAAAAGTTATTTTTGGATGCAAAAGATATAAAAACATATTCCCCAATCTGTACTATGGCATTTTGGCACAATTCTCTGGGAGAGTCAACGAAAGATATAAAGACACAGTTCCAACTATGTCGTGTTATGGAGGCTTCACTAAACAAGGTTATTATTTATTTTAATTATCAAGTAATAGTGGAGGATTTGGATATAGGAAAGCAGATTTGGTACGAAAAGGCTCGCGATAGAGAAGAATATTTTATAGAAAAAATTATTCGGACAAAATATAATAACAAAAGTGAAAATATTGAACTGTATTTTCGTGACCGTAATTTTTCAGACCCCAATATATGCATGATTAAAGTGAATAATGGTAAAGATTGGGATTATTATATGGCTGATATTGATGATACGCTTTTCTATCGAACAATTGAGTTTGGGGATACGGAAACCATAGATAAGGATTTGCAAACAAATTTTGAAATTTACTTATATAATATCGAAAAACGCGGTAAAAATTTAATTAGCTTGGGAAGGATTAGATATGTCGGTATCACTTTATTACACAGCCCACAGGTATTACCCCATGACGGAGCAGGAGCAGACTTCCTGCAATAAAATTGCAGAACGCTATGATGCCTGCAACTGCCTGACTAAGGTGTGTAATCCGGAAAAGAATGTCCTACATACTAATGCGTACAACAGCAACTGACAGGTTATTTGGGAAGTGGTGTAAGTAATGATTGCATGGTATACTAAACCAAAAGAGGAAAGGAGAATGAAAAGATGACCAAGGACGAAGTGTTAAGAATTGTTAATATTTTTAAAAACAACGGAGTGGATAGTGTGACGGGCAAAAAGATAAGTGAGCGCGCCGTATGGGAACTTTTGGAGTCTATAGACAAACTAATGGGATATGATGAGGCAAGCGAAGTTATTTTTGCCCCGGAAGACTTTGGTTTAAATAAAGAAGCTACCGTTGAAGAAATTGTTAATTATATATGGGATAATGCGAAAATAGGGTGAGTAACATTGAAAACTAACGATTGCAAGAAAGCGGTATAAGAGGTATAGAAAAATGAAGCAGCTAAAGAATGAAAAAGCTAAAGTATTGTCGCAGGCAATCGCTCCGATTATCGAAAATTGGTCTGATGCACCATTATTAAAATTCTATAATTCTTTAATGGAAGAAATTTATTCTAACAATATAGTGACAGAAGCATATATGGTGCAAAATATGATGGTTCAAATCATAGGAGAAGAATATGATTGTGAGTTTCAAGAGGTAGAAGAAACGGTTGTTTCTTATAAAAAATATTTTTCGTTTCAAAGCATGGCGATAGTGCAATGCGCCTTTGAACAAGAGCAGGAATATAGTGAACCGGCAAATTCAATTTTTGCACAGTTGAATGAAGACTTAGATTCTCTATATATTGAGAAACACAAAAACAGTGTAAAAGAAGGGCATATGGTAGATTTTTTATTACAAAGTCCATTAACCGATATTGGAGGAATCTTGTTGGACAGCCTGATATCTCCCATAGGGGACTTAAAGCAAGAAGTGATGCAGAAATATAAAAGTGTATTGGAAACCCAAATAAAAAATTTAGCTTTGATGTCAAGTGATGATAATTTAAAAGAAAATTTTCACTCTTATGGAGATGCCTATGAATGAAAATCTACAGTATTTAAAAGAGCTGTTAAAAGTGCATCAAAATAGTTATTATGAAAGTGATCTTTACAATTAATAATAGAGACGAGGAAAATTTAAATTGAAAGAGGATATGTTTTTTGCAGATGAAATTGAATTTGAATTTCCGGGAAAGGGAATTGATAAAAGTGAAATTGATGAAATTGATGATTTCCCGGGGAAAGAGGATTTTATCAATTTTTATACCATTCACAACGGAGGAGATTTTATAGATGGTGCGTGGTTTTTTCCAGAATCTTGTTATAACTCTTCTGTGTTTGGAAACCCATATATTACATTAGCAATGTTTCTTGGAGTTCGTGTAGACGACCAAGAAGGAGGACTAAATATAGATGTCATGAATGATATCATTACTGAAAAATACAAAAAGTTTGAAGATTTTGTACTATTCCATATTCCGTTTGCACTTGATGTGATAGATAATCCTTTTTGGATTGATATTCAAACAGGAGAAATAAAATATATAGATTTTCAAGTAAGTAATAACCCTAATGATGTGATTACTGTGGCATCTTCTTTTAAAAATTTCTGTAAGTGTATTAGAAAAAGAGCAAGTAGATGATAGTATATACTATTTTTATATAAAAATGGAGAAATAAATTTGCCATGAATATCAAAGAAATGATACGGTGAAATTAATAGTAGATTTTGTATGCCTGAATACCAAGAATATAAACTAGGTGATGGTATATATAAGCATTTAATTATTGAGACATAGGATTTTGTTTGCTTTGTACTTTGTATATAATTTGAAATGGAAATTATAAAAAGTCAATAAATTATTATCTGGCTATAGATGCGAGAGGTTGAAATTCAAATTTAAAATAGCGAAAGCCCAAGATGAGTCTCATTTTTGAGTTACTTATGATATTTATAATGGAGGAAGGGTATGGAAATAGAGCAAATTTTGACAGAGATGAAAAGAAATAGTAATTTTGAAGTAAAAGGGCCCTGTGGATTGCTGGTAATTAGTGGAAATCATGAAATGCCAGAAGATATAAAAAGGTTTTACTCCTTATGTGGTGGCATTGAATATTATGTTGATGATGGTGGCTTTCCAATCAAAATCTTGGAACCAACAAAAATTATGCTATCGAATTTGGTGCTGTTAGGGGAACAATATGAAGATGATATTTCTTCTTCGTGGTATACTATTGTAGATGCGGAAGATGGAAACTATATTTCGATTGATTTTGGCAGCAAAAGACCAGGATGGTGTTACGAAAGTTTTGAATATTCACATGCAATAAAAGATAATTGCCCTATTATTGCAAAATCATTTACAGAATTACTGCTAAATATTTGCAGATATACAGGAGACTACTTTTTTTGGAAGGAGGAAAATGCGGAGGATTATGGAGACGCTTATGATAATATAGAATAAAAAGATAGTATTAGATGACTTTTTGCTTGTTTTAGAGCATTTAATTCAAATATAACAGGAGGGTAATAAAATGAAAGAAAATAATGAATCAATGACTGATTACGAAAAGGAGGGATATCTTTCTATATGGTTATGCAATACTGCATCTCAAGATGTTCTTTTTCAATATTTGGAAATAGAATATGAAGACGAAGATGAAGATATTGAAGATGATTCCATTGAGTTTGAGATGGGACGAGATTTTAATATTTCGTGGTATGATGAAGACTTTTTTGAGGCATCACATAAGGGAGATATGAGAGGATGGGATTTATTAAAAGGGCATTCAAGAATGGAGAATATAATGCCATTGCTAGAACAAGGATATCAGGATGTGCTGAATGACACATACAATAGCGTGATTATCTTTTATAATTTTAAATATGATGGGAATGTAAAGGAAGTAAATAGTAATCAATATGGTTATTTTAAATTTCTTGGGTCATTTGAATTTAATTTTTGAAAATGTTGGAGTTACCTTTCCCCAAATATCATTTCTATCTGTTGCATTGATAGAGCT
Organism: Acetatifactor sp.; assembly: GCA_029055435.1. Lineage (GTDB taxonomy): Bacteria > Bacillota > Clostridia > Lachnospirales > Lachnospiraceae > Acetatifactor. The sequence continues at coordinate 696 of JAIDDH010000082.1, read as the reverse complement.
ATAGTATTAAAGGACAGCAGGAAGTGGAAAGGGACGGGGAAGCGGAGGGGTGGTACCGTATCCGCTTCTCCTATGACCGGAATAACCGCCAGACGGGCATTGTTTCGGCAGAGGCGGACGGATTCCATTAGGTACATACAAAATTGTTGACATAGGAGCAGATATTTATGAACAGAGAAATAGAATATAGAAGTGCGTATGAGGCGAAAAAAAGCTGGAAGGTGTATATATAATGAATCAATTTTGCAGCAGCATAGAAAAAGATGCAACTGTTAAAGATATACCCGATATACTGAGACTATATTCAGACAGGGCGGTTGCATTGGAACAAAATGAATTTGTAACAGAGGTACTTTGTAAGATTGTTGAGAATAATCCCGGAGATACTGCGGATTTTGATTTATTGGTATCCTCAATATAAAAACATTTTTTGGGAAGAACTTAAAGCGTCAAATATAGAGAATCAGAAATATATAATAGATAATATAGAGTATTGTGTACGTCACTCAAATAACGAAAAATATATTGAGTTCCTAAAAGAATATAAACTATAGCAACCGATAGCGGAACATTTTCAAAATAGGTAAGAGTTCTTCTATTTATCTTATACCGGCATTAATTATTTAAGACAAGCTAGTTTCTTAAGAACAGCTTCATTATACGCATATTTGAAAGCAATGTCTTATTTAAATACTT
>JAIDDH010000081.1 GCA_029055435.1 Acetatifactor sp. | reverse complement strand
CACTAACACAGAACACCGCAAAAATCACCCATAAATTGCCAACTTACGCAAAACTATAACAAACTTCAGCACTTCCTCCCAGGACATCGCGCCGCCGAACAAATCCAGCGCACTGCCGATAGTCACATGCAGCCGGTCGTGCCCCAGCTCTCTCAAAAGCCTTAAATCCTCCATGCTGTGGACGCCGCCCGCATAGGTGACAGGAAGCCCGTCCCACTCTCCCAAAAGACCGGCCAGCTCCCGCTCGATTCCCTGACTCTTCCCCTCCACATCCACCGCATGAATCAAAAATTCATCGCAGTACGCCGAGAGCTCGTCCATGAGCGCGGCACACACCCGCTCCCCGGTCAGCTTCTGCCAACGGTCTGTCACAATCATATACCCTTCTTCTGTCTTCCGGCAGCTAAGGTCCAACACCAGATGTTCCCTACCCACTGCCCTCACCATCTCCTGAAGCCTGTCGTAGTGAATCGTCCCCCCGCAAAAGACATAGGATGTCACAATCACATGGCTTGCCCCTGCCCGCAGATAGTCCTCTCCGTTCTCCGGCGTGATCCCTCCGCCGATCTGAAGCCCGCCCGGATAGGCGGCAAGCGCTCCCAGCGCCTGTCTTCGGCTCTCCTCATAAAACTCGCTGTCCACACTGTTCAGCAGGATGATATGCCCGCCTTTCAGTCCTGCCTTTTTATATAAATTGGCAAAAAATGCCGCATCCTGTTCTGAAACAAAATTCTCTCTGGCCTGATTTCCAGAATCTTTCAGGCTTCCGCCCACAATCTGTTTTACTTTTCCATTATGTATATCGATACAAGGTCGAAATTCCATATTTTTCCACTTCCTTCTGTCCGTTTCAGCGGACGTCCGTTTTCGGGCTCCCGCGCCCGCTTTCTGATAATGTATAAAAAAAAACTTCCCGTACATACTAAACACGAGCCCCGCAGTTTTGAATTTAGGAGGCGAGAATGGAGGATATTATGAAGAAAAAATTTTTAGCTCTGGGACTTGTGATTGCCTTCCTTTGTACGGCGGCAGCATGTTCCACGGACAACAAGGGCAACAATTCCGGCAGTATGGCCGGAAACACTGCTCAGAATGGATCTTCCGGCCAGAATAATACCGGAAATAATGGCGCAGGCAATATGGCAAACAACAGCGCCAATAATAACAACTCTGCCAGTGACGCAAACGGCAATGACTCTGTGATGGATGACTCCGGCAAAGTAGTGGGCGGCGTCCTCGACGATGCCGTAAACGGCGTAGCCAATCTGGTAGACGACATGGTTGGAAATAACAATAATAACACCGCAGGAAACAGTGGAACCAATGGCACAAACAGTAATCTGACCGATACCAACCAAAACAGTTCCACCAACACCAACACAACCAACAACAGCACCACCAGTAAAAGCAGTACCAGCAAAAGCAGCGCCAGTAGAAACAGCACCAGTAAATCCGCGTCTCGATAAAAAAGTCATTCAGACGCACGACAAAAGTCGATTTCGCACAAAGGGGGAGCATCTTTTAATAAGCTCCCCTTTTTATTCTTCCATAATGGAACCCTCTCTATACGCCTCCAAAAGCTCTTCCAGATAGCGGATATTTTCTTTGATATCCACGCCGATATCCGTGTCCGCCACCCGCTTTCTGCGCTGGAAAGTCTCCACCTCGATGGTGTCTGAGATGATATCGGATTCTTTCAGAATGGCAGCCTCGGTGGACTCAAAGAGCTCATGGGCCACCAGCCGCATCCCCCTGGAATTACAAACCAGCGTATATCCGGCAATTCCCGTCTTCTTATGGTAAGGTTTGGAAAAACCGCCGTCGATGACAAGCAGCTTTCCTCCGCATTTGATAGGCGATTCCCCATGAATCTGTTCCACAGGCACATGCCCGTTGATAATATGGGCTCCCTCCGGATCGAGCCCGAACTCTTTCAATATTTTATTGACAATTTCCTCCTGCTCATACAGGGCATAATAGCTGTTCTTGCGCTCTTTATGAGTTTCACTCTCGGAGATAAAATACCGCTCAAAGGTGGCCATCTTGAACTTTCCATACACCGGCGAACCCGCTCCGGTCCAAATATACCAGATCATATCCTGACCGGCCATGCGCTCCCCGCTGTCCTTGGCATAATAACCTCTTCTGGCATAATATTCCAATACATCGTACAACGCCTTGCCCGAGTACTCTCTGCCAAAAATTTCCACCTTCTGAAAGCTGCCATCTTCGTTTAAGGGCACACAGCCGTGATACAGCAGATTCCCATTATATATTTTGTACATACCACCCTTCGAATACAGAAAGCGCACATGCCTCTGCAGCTTTTCACAGCGCATAAAGGCGTGCTGCAGCCGGAGCATCAGCCGATCTTCCTCCTCCGAAAGCTCATAAGGACAGTCCGGATTGACGGTGGGAAAATCCACATCCTTCATTGCATAGGTCTCCCCGCCAATCCGCACAGTCTTTTTCTCATAATCGATCTTATCCAGAAGCAGTCTGTCCTCCATATGGAATTCCGGGTGGCGCATGATAAACTGCCCCTCCAGCTTAAACTGTATCATGGCCATAGCCTTGTGCATCCCAGTGTCCAGCCGCAAATCCTTGGTATTGTAATCCGTGTTATATTTGATGGCAAATGCATCGCAGTCCGTGTCTCCGTAGGTTTCCAGCACAAAGGTAGCCAAAGGCACCAGATTGATGCCATACCCCTCCTCCAGAACGGAAAGGCTTCCGTACCGGGCAGACAGCCGGATGACATTTGCGATACAGAGCATGCTTCCCGCGGCCGCCCCCATCCAGACAATATCGTGATTGCCCCACTGTACGTCCACGGAATGATAGTTGCAGAGCGTATCCATAATAATATGCGGCCCCGGCCCTCTGTCATAGATATCCCCCACGATATGCAGATGGTCGATGACCAGACGCTGAATCAGATGGCTCAGCGCCACAATAAACTGAGGAGCTCTGCCTATACGGATGATAGTGTGGAGAATTTCATTGTAATAGGCCTCTTTATCCTGAAGCTCCTCCTTCTCGGTGATCAGCTCCTCGATGACATAGGCAAACTCCTGAGGCAAAGCTTTCCGCACCTTGGAGCGGGTATACTTGGAGGAGACGCGCTTGATGACCTGCACCAGTCTGTGCAGTGAAATCCTGTACCAATCCTCCAGATTCTCCTCCTCTTTCTCCGCTATCTCCAGCTTTTCCTCCGGGTAATAAATCAGCGTGGCAAGACTCATCTTATCCTTGTTGCTGATCGTATTACCGAATTCCTCGTCAATTTTTTTGCGCACAGAACCGGAGCCGTTTTTCAGCACATGCTGAAATTGTTCATACTCCCCATGGATATCCGTGAGAAAATGTTCCGTCCCCTTGGGCAGATTTAGAATAGATTGGAGATTGATAATCTCCGTGGAGGCCGCCCCGATATTTTTGTACTGACGGGATAAGGTTTTCAAAAATTTAAAATCCTGCTGCTCCATACCAATCCTCTCTGTCCGTTCCGCCGAACTTTTCCGGCTTTAACCTATCACATCGGACATGTCATACATACCGGCAGGCTTTCCCGCCAAAAACTTGGCTGCCTGCACGGCCCCTTTTCCGAATACCGCCTTGGAGTAAGCCGTGTGGGAGAAGGTGATCACTTCATCCGCCCCGGCAAAAATCACATCGTGATCGCCCACAATGGTTCCGCCTCTCACGGCGCTGATGCCGATTTCCTTCTGCGGACGCCTCTCTCTGCGGGTGCTCCGGTCATACACATACTCATACTCGCCATTCAGCTCTCCATTGATGGAATCCGCCAAAGCAAGCGCGGTCCCGCTGGGCGCATCCAGCTTCAAGTTGTGGTGTTTTTCCACAATCTCGATGTCAAAGCCCGCGGGAGCAAGCACACTGGTAGCCTCCTTCAGCATTTTCAAGAGCAGATTGATGCCAAGAGACATGTTGGCAGATTTTAAGATTGCCACCTGACCGGCCGCCTCTTTGACTTTGCCGAGCTGTTCCTCACTCAGACCTGTGGTGCAGAGCACACAGGGAAGTTTTTTGTCCACGCAGTACGCAAGCATCGCGTCCACCGCAGGCGCCGCGGAAAAGTCGATGAGGCAATCCGCCTCCACGTCACATTCCGCAATATTCGTAAATACCGGATAGGGATTATGACCATCATCTCTGGCATCGATCCCCGCCACCAGCTCTGCCTCTGAATCTGCGGCGATCAGAGAGCTGATGGTCTGCCCCATCTTACCGTTACAACCGTGCATAATGATTCTTATCATAACAGGTTCCCCTTCTTTAGCTTATCTATTCATATCCTATATATTTATTTTCACAGAATTCCATACGCTTTCATGGCCTTCTCCAGACGGGCGGCATTGCCCTCCTCCATCTCGGACAACGGCATGCGCAGGGAGCCGGCCTCCATGCCCATGAGATTCAGCGCCTTCTTCACGGGAATGGGATTCACCTCGCAGAACAGGGCGTCGCACAGATCCAGAGCTGCCAGCTGCATCTTTCGGCTGCCCTCCACATCCCCATCCAGAAACTTCTGGCAGATTTCATGGGTCTGTCTGGGCGCCACATTGGAGAGCACGGAAATCACGCCCACACCACCCAGCGCCATGATGGGCACGATCTGATCGTCATTTCCGGAATAAATGTCCACACAGCCGTGGGAAATGGCTGCGAGATGAGCAATCTGGCTGATATTGCCGCTGGCCTCCTTGATGCCCAGAATATTGTCCACATCCTTGCACAGACGAACCACCGTCTCCGGCAGGATATTGCAACCCGTGCGGCTGGGCACATTATAGAGAATTATGGGAATCTTTACGGACTCCGCAATCGTTTTGAAATGCGCATAAAGCCCATTCTGAGTGGCCTTATTATAATAAGGCGTCACCACGAGCAGTCCGTCCGCCCCGTACTTTTCAGCCTCGGTGGACAGATAGACAGCCGTCTCCGTACAGTTGGAACCAGTTCCCGCCACCACGGGAATTCTGCCTGCCACCTTGTCAATGCAGTATCTGATGGTCTCCAGATGCTCCTCATGTGTCAGGGTGGACGCCTCCCCGGTAGTTCCGCAGACAATGATCGCGTCCGTGCCATTGGCAATCTGGAACTCGATCAGCTCCCCGAACTTCTCATAATTGACCGCCCCGTCCGTATTCATGGGAGTCACAATCGCAACGCCTGCGCCTGTAAAAATTGCCATAACTTTTCCTCCTTTATATTGCATAGTAAATTTTTTTACATAGTAAATGCCGACACATAGAATGCGCCGGCAAATTTTACAATTTATCCTCTGATAGCGCACCATCCTGACTGGATGACAGTCATACGGTTATTCACCGCATGCCCAAGACTCGACTGCCGGGCTGTCTCCTCTTTCGGCGTGTTCCCCTTTCTTCCTTCCTCTCCTGCGCCTGCCGCATCAGAAGAAATACTCTTGAAAAACGCAACCTCTATCTTTATTACCCATCTTACTTTTTACTGATTTAATCCATCATAGCATCTTCATCCGCCGCTGTCAACGGATTTCCTGCGTATTTTATGTATATTTCTGCGTATTTCCCCTTTATTTTTTCAATTCCGAATCTGTCTCCAAAACCGCGTTTTAATAAACCTTAAATTTCACGGTCTCTATTTTGGAAACCTCATCTGCCAGCATACAAACCTCGTCGCTCAGATTAATTCCTGTGAGAATCACATCCGTAGCGCCGCGATATTCCAACAGGCTTTTCAGATCATCTGCCTGAAGGATTCCCTTCTCCACAAGTCCCAGTACCTCATCCAGAATCAACAGATCACATTCGCCGGTACAGAGCACTTTCTTCGCATAGGCAATACCGTTTCTGATATTACCGATTTCCTCCTGCTTGCGCGCTTCCGACAATTCCTCATAATTCTCATCGGATTTCTCGAATCTAAACAGCTTAATCTCCGGTTCCATTCTGCGCAGGAAACTCGAGTCCTGAAGGCCTTTGCCCTTCAAAAACTGAATCAGCACCACACTGCCTCCCGCTACCGCGGTCTGAACCGCTCTGCCCAGCGCCGCCGGAGACTTGCCTCTTCCGTCACCGGAATAAATATAAACTCTTCCCTTTTCCATATCCTACCTCCACACCCGAAGCCTGATAACTTTACTCTTCACCGGTAGTCTCTTGCCCGAACAGGTCTCAGTATAACACACAATTCCAAAATTGGCAACTTTCGGTAATTTCAAGTCTGTCATCCGGTCTCTCCGGCAGGATTGTCTGTAAGCTGTCACGCCTCACTGGGACACAGGGAGTTATCTGCCAAAAAGGAATCCTCTTTGTCCTCCTCACCTATGAGTTCCAGCTTGCTCACGGAAACCTCAAAGGCCACACGCTTCTCCACATGCTCCTCATCCAGTTTCTTCATATATTCTCTGCTTTGAATGCGTCCCCAGATAGCGCAACGCTCTCCCACTTTAAAATTATTGGCATAACGCGCGTTGCGCCCCCAGCAGATGCAGGGTATGTAATCGGATTTGCCATAAGGGCGGTTTACTGCCAGCAGAAGGTCTGCTATCTCTCTCCCCAGAGGCGTTTTTCTGTAGATGGGCTCCTTGCAGATATACCCGTCCAGATAGATTTGATTGGTCTTGGCGCTCTCCTCAACCTCCTCCACAAACTCCACCTCTCTGGCGAAGACGGACAACACCAGTCTGTTCTTTCTCTCCTCGTGCCGATTGTAGGAGCGGAACTGTCCGTTCACACAGATTAACCTTCCGCTGTAATCCTCGTTTACATCCAAAAGCCTCTCGGACACCATCACCGGAATCACGTCAAAGCTCTCGCTGAGTCTCTGCACCTTCACATCGACCATGTAAAACCCTTCTCCGAAGATTTCATGGCTGTAGGAAAATCTGCTGACCACTTCTCCCATCACCGTTACCTGATTGTTTTCAATTACCTTATCTGTCATATTAGTTCTCCCTTCTTACACCTTTTGTAACGTATTTACTATGACACTATATTTATACTATATATCCTCACAAAATAACACAGTTTTTCATCGCGCGCCTCGCCAAATTCCACACAATTCCACATATTTTCGTCCCTGCGGCATACAATATATTGTGCCCGGCTTTCCTGAAACCCCCAGAAAACAGCTTTTTCTTGCATCCCTCAAAAAATAGTGCTATACTGTAACAGTTTGGTCGCGGGATCATTTTTTAATCGACAATAATCGACAAATTCACCATTGAACCGAAATCTTACATCAAATTTCAACTTTTGATCTAAATGCCGTTTGCGCGGCGGAATGAGAGGAATTATGAGACAGAAAAGAGAAGACGTCAGAAACATTGCCATCATCGCCCACGTGGAC
>JAIDDH010000080.1 GCA_029055435.1 Acetatifactor sp. | reverse complement strand
GGCGGAATTGGCAGACGCGCACGGTTCAGGTCCGTGTGGTAGCAATACCATGAGAGTTCAAGTCTCTTTTCCTGCATAAAGAGTGTTTAGGCATTGCCTGACACTCTTTTTTTAAACACAAATCTATTAACAGATTTCTATTGGGAGGATGCCCATGGCCGCAGGTAATTTCATAACGCAACAGAAAGGGGCTTCCGACGGCGTCTGGTATGAGCTGGATTTGTCGGCCATTGTATATCCGACTTTACAGAGGCGGGACTTTTCCTCGGTCTATCGTCTGTCGGTGCTGCTGCGGGAGGAAATAGACCCCGCAGTGCTTCAGCGGGCGCTGGACAGGACGCTGCCACGGTTTCCGACCTATAAGGCGGCTATCCGAAAGGGGCTGTTCTGGCGGTATCTGGAGCCGAACAATCGGCCGGGGCCATTTGTGCAGGAGGATGTGAAAAATCCCTGTCAGCCCATGCCTTTTAAGACAAATCACCGCTATCTGGTGAGAGTCTATTATTACAGGAACCGTATTTCACTGGAGGTGCATCACAGTCTGGGGGACGGTACGGGCGGTATGTGTGTGCTGCAGACGCTGACGGCAGAGTATCTGCGCCTTCTGGGGCATGGAGAGATCGAGAACGGGGGATTTGTACTGAATATAGAGGAGGAGCCGGACAGCGAAGAGCTGGAGGACGCCTATATGAAATATGCCAATGCGAAGGTCTGTCCGCCAAGACCGGGGGAGAAGGCCTATCGCGTGCGTGGGACCAAGGAGCCTTTTTATACGCTGAATGTAATCGACGGCATCATGTCCACTTCGGAGGTGATGCGGGTGGCAAAGGGGTATCACGCCACGGTGACGGAGTATTTGAACGCTGCGCTTTTGTATGCCTTGCTCCGAAAGCAGGAGGCGGACGGGTCGGGCAGGCTTCGGCCGGTGAAGATTGCCATGCCGGTGAATCTTCGCAGATTTTTTCCGTCTAAGACGCTGCGGAATTTTATTACGATGATTTATCCCGGCGTAGACCCGAGACTCGGGGAGTATACCTTCGAGGAGATAGTAACACATGTTCATAATTACATGCGTTATTATTTGAATGAAAAGCTGCTGCGGGGAGATATTACCACCAACGCTGCCACACAGCGCAATCCTTTTATCCGGGTGGTGCCGTTGTTTATCAAGGATTTTGTGGTGAGAATGTTCTACGCGAAGGTGCAGGATCAGAACTCTTCGGCGGGCTTGACCAATATGGGGGCGCTGCGGGTTCCAGAGAGCATGAAGCCGTATATTGAGCGTTTTGATATCTATATGGGGCAGCCTTTTTCCAGCCGTACCAACTGCGCGGTGGTGAGCTTTGAGGATGTTTTAACTGTCAACTTTGCCAGCAGTATCGTGGAGGCGGATGTGGAGCGGTATTTCTTCCGCAGGCTGGTGCAGGACGGAATTCATGTAAAAATAGAGAGCAATAGGGAGAGCTGATATGTCATATTGTGTAAATTGCGGTGTGGAGCTGGATGCCGGCGCCGGGAAATGTCCTCTGTGTGATACCCCGGTCATCAATCCAAGGGAGCTTGCAAAGAGGACGGCGGCGCAGCCATTTCCCGAGCAGAAGGGAACGGTGGAGCCGGCAAACAGGAAGGATCTGGCGATTTTTCTGTCTGTCTTTGTGCTGGCCACGGCGGGTACCTGCGGCCTGCTGAATATTCTGGTATTTTCCAAAGTGTGGTGGTCTCTGGCGGTAATCGGGGGCTGTGTGGTTTTGTGGGTAGGTCTGTTCCCGCTGGTGATTTACAGAAAATTGTCTGTGTACAGTTCACTGCTGCTGGACGGTTTGGCGATAGCGCTGTATCTGTATCTGCTGGCGTGTATGATAGGTCTCTTTGGCTGGTATTACGGTCTGGGACTGCCCATCGTGGTGTTGGCGACGGTGGTGGCGGAGCTTCTGGCGGTCTGCATCAGACGTCTGCCCCGTTCCTTCCTGAGTATTTGCCTGTATCTCGACGGAGCGGCAGGAATCACATGTCTGGGGCTGGAATTATTGATAGATCGGTATCTGAGAGGAAACTATGCGCTGGGCTGGTCAGCGGTGGTGCTGACTGTCTGCCTGATTCTGGGCATTGCCATCGGTACGCTGCTGTCGCGCAGGAGACTGAGAGGCGAGGTGCGCAGAAGATTGCATTTTTAGGCGGAAGATTTTAAGGGGAATACAGACATGGCTGGAAAGTATAATCAAAATTTAATGCAGTTGATTCGGCGTGTGCACGGGATTGTCGAAAATGCGGATCTGGAAAAGCACAGGCAGTCCCAGGACTATATCGGGAGCATTCTGGGCAATACCAGAGAGATCAGCTTTCGGGAGATTCAGATCGGGGACATGTATGCGGAGTGGGTCAGCGTCAATCGGGCCCATATGAAAAAGTATGTGATCCTGCACTGTCATGGGGGCGGATATTCCACCGGGAGCAGTCTGTATGCCAGAACGCTGACCACAAAGCTGGCGGCGTCCACTTCCATGGATGTGCTCTGCTTTGACTACAGGCTCGCACCGGAGAATCCCTATCCCGCGGCGGTTGAGGACGTCATGGCAGTGTGGAATTATCTGATGCTTCTGGGCTATGGAGCCCGGGATGTGATCGTCACCGGGGATTCCGCAGGGGGGAATCTGGCGCTTGCTCTATTGTTAAGGCTGAAGCAGGAGGAGAGACTTCTGCCCAGAGGTCTGGCGTTGATGTCCCCGTGGACGGATTTGACCTCATCGGGCAAGTCTTTTCAGACAAATGCGGATATGGACCCTGTGTTAAATCGTGATTATATAGACCGGATGGTGGTCGCTTACGCGGAGGGGCAGGATCTTGAGAACCCTCTGATTTCACCGTTGTTTGGAGATTTTGCGGGCTTTCCGCCCACCTATATCCAGGTTGGGGAAAATGAGATTCTGCTGAGCGATTCCAAGCGTTTGTACCGGAAGCTGCTGGAGGCGGGAGTCTCCGCCAGAATGGAAATATTTAGCGGCATGTGGCATGTCTTTCAAATGTCGCCTTTTAAGGCGGCGGCTGAGGCCATGGACAAAAATGCAGAATTTATTTATGATATTTGCAGATAACGGAAAGGAATTTTGTAAAAGGCACAGAATATCTTTTATAGGACGATTTAGGAGAAGGCTTGACACCATGGCGTAAGGCCCATCGGAGGGAGAGCGAATATGACAATCAGAGAGAATTTGGAGCAGTGGGAGGAGGACTATTTAAGTCCCTACGCTGCCAAAAGCAAAAATTCAAAGGGAAGGCTGCGGGAGGAGACGGAGTGCGATATCCGCCCGGTTTTTCAGCGCGACAGGGACCGTATCATACACTGTAAGGCGTTCCGCCGCCTGAAGGACAAGACTCAGGTGTTTCTGACGCCGGAGGGAGATCATTACCGCACCAGACTGACCCACACTCTGGAGGTGTCTCAGAATGCCAGAACCATTGCCAAGGCCCTGAAGCTCAACGAGGAGCTGGTGGAGGCCATCGCGCTGGGGCATGATTTGGGACATACGCCCTTCGGGCATGCGGGGGAGCGGGCATTGAACAAAGTCTGTCCTCTGGGCTTTGACCACAGTGTGCAGAGCGTGCGCACCGTGGACAGGCTGGAGAAGGACGGGCAGGGGCTCAATCTCACCTATGAGGTGAGGGACGGGATTTTGAATCATCAGACCAGCGGCAGACCTCATACTCTGGAGGGCAAGGTGGTGCGTTTCTCGGATAAGATCGCCTATATACACCACGATATGGATGACGCGGTGCGGGCGGGAATCCTGCAGGAGAGCGATGTGCCGGCGCAGATCCGGGCAGTGCTGGGCTCCACGCCGGGAGAACGGCTGGATTGCTTTATCCATGATATCGTCACCAACAGTATAAATCAGAATGATATTATCATGTCGGAGCGGGTGGACAAGGCCATGAAGGACATCCGGCAGTTTATGTTTGACAATGTGTATAAGAATCCCATCGCCAAGAGCGAGGAGGCCAAGGCGGAGATGCTGATGGAGACTCTGTACCATCATTTTATGAAGCATGTGGACGCTATGCCGGAGGAATTTTTGCGGTTGCTGTCCGAAGGGGAGCCAAGGGAGCGGGTGGTCTGCGACTATATAGGAGCCATGACGGACCGTTTTGCCATCGCTCTTTACAGTGACATCTTTGTTCCGAAGTCCTGGCAGATCTGAGGAACATATGGCAGATTGGCCGATTTTAGAAAGAGGAAACCGATATGTACTACCCGGAAGGGCTGATAGAGGAAGTCAGATTAAAAAACGACATAGTGGGCGTAGTATCGGGTTATGTGAAGCTGCAGAAAAAGGGCGGCAATCATTGGGGATGTTGTCCCTTTCACAATGAGAAGACGCCCTCCTTTGCCGTGTCGGAGAGCAGACAGATGTATCACTGCTTCGGCTGCGGGGTCAGCGGCAATGTGTATACCTTTGTGATGCAGTATGAGAATTACAGCTTCCCGGAGGCGGTGAAGATGCTGGCGGAGCGTGCGGGCGTCAATCTGCCGGAGGTGGAATATTCCGCGGAGGAGAAGCGGCGGGCGGGAAGACGGGCTAGACTTCTGGAGGTCAATAAGGAGGCCGCCAAGTTCTTTTATTTTCAATTGCGCGCCCCTCAGGGCGAAATCGGAAAAAAATATCTGGAAAAGCGTGCCCTGACCGATGAGACCATACATAAATTCGGGCTGGGCTATGCGGGAAAGAGCGGCGCTTCCCTTGTGGAGTATCTGCGGAGCAAGGGCTTTGAGGATGAGCTGATTCATGAGGCGGGACTTGCCAATAATTCCGAGCGCCACGGGCTTTTGAGCCAGTTTTGGAATCGGGTGATGTTTCCCATTCAGGACATCAATCATCGGGTCATCGGCTTCGGCGGGCGTGTGATGGGAGACGGGGAACCCAAATATCTGAATTCCCCGGAAACGCCGGTTTTTGATAAAAGGCGTAATCTCTACGGGCTGAATTTTGCAAGGACAGCCCGCAGCGGAAATCTGATTATCTGTGAGGGCTATATGGATGTGATTGCCATGCATCAGGCGGGATTCACTCAGGCGGTGGCCTCGCTGGGCACGGCGTTTACGCCGGAGCAGGCCAATCTCATGAGACGCTATACTGACAATGTATTGCTTGCTTATGACAGCGACGGGGCGGGAGTGAAGGCAGCTCTCCGGGGCATCGGAATTCTGCGGGAGGCGGGATTGACCGGTAAGGTCATTAATATGAAGCCCTATAAAGACCCGGATGAATTCATCAAAAATGAGGGTAGGGAGGCCTTTCAGGAGCGCATCGACAAGGCGGAGAACAGTTTCTTTTTTGAGATCAGAATCCTCTCCGAGCAGTATAATATGCAGGATCCGGAGCAGAAGACGAAATTCCACCGGGAGATTGCAAAGAAGCTGTGCGAATTCTCCGAGGAGGTTGAGCGGGAAAACTATCTGCAGGCCATCGCGGAAAAGTATTTCATCGGCGCGGACAATCTGCGCAAGCTGGTGATCAGTTATGCGGCGGCCAATGGTTCTGTAAAACCTGCAGAGCGTCCAAAGAGCGGTATCTCCCGCAGGCAGACTCCCGAGGAGAACGCGAGAAAGCCTCAGCGGCTGCTGCTTACATGGCTGGTGGACGAGCCTCAGGTATATCCCAAAATCAAACAGTATATCTCTCCGGAGGATTTTACTGAGGAGCTTTATCAAAAGGTTGCGGAGCGGCTTTTTGCGGAGCTTGAGCAGGGAAAGCTTCAGCCCGCGGGCATCGTCAGTATGTTTGAGGACGAGGAGGAGCAGAAGCAGGCGGCGGAGCTTTTTCACACCACATTGCCCCATCTGGACACCAGACAGGAGCGGGAGAAAGCATTTCATGACATCCTGCTCTCCGTAAAGCGCAACAGTTATGAGTATTACACGGCGAGACTCGGCATGGACGTAAATGCCCTGAATCGGGTCGTGGAGGGCAAGAAAGCGCTGGAAACACTGGCAAAAACGCATATTTCTCTGGAATAAGGTCAAGAATAAGTGCAAAATATGCTCGAAATATACCAAAAGAATAGAACACCCAGGAAGGATGGAACTACAAAATGGACGAAAACACACAGGCCAAATTTGACGAGAAGGTAAAAGAGCTTCTGGCGGCTGCAAAGAAAAAGAAAAACGTGTTGGAATATCAGGAGATCAACGAGTTTTTCTCGGACATGCAGTTGGAGGAGGAGCAGTTTGAGAAAATTTTAGAGGTTCTGGATCAGAACAATGTGGATGTGCTGCGCATCACCGAGGATGATGACATCGACGATGAGGAGATCATCCTCAGCGAAGAGGACGAGGTGGATGTGGAGAACATCGATCTGTCCGTGCCCGACGGCATCAGTATTGAGGACCCCGTCCGCATGTATCTGAAGGAGATCGGCAAGGTGCCACTTCTGTCTGCGGAGGAGGAGATAGAGCTGGCAAAGCGCATGGAGCTGGGCGATCAGGAGGCCAAGAAGCGTCTGGCGGAGGCTAACTTGCGTCTGGTGGTCAGCATTGCAAAGCGTTATGTGGGGCGCGGCATGCTTTTCCTTGATCTGATTCAGGAGGGGAATCTCGGTCTGATTAAGGCGGTGGAAAAGTTTGATTACCGCAAGGGCTATAAATTTTCTACTTATGCCACATGGTGGATCAGGCAGGCCATTACCCGTGCCATTGCGGATCAGGCCAGAACCATCCGCATTCCCGTACACATGGTGGAGACCATCAACAAGCTGATCCGCGTGAGCCGTCAGCTTTTGCAGGAGCTGGGCAGGGAGCCCTCCCCCGACGAGATTGCGGAGGAGATGAATATGCCCGTGGAGCGAGTGCGGGAGATTTTGAAGATCAGTCAGGAGCCGGTATCTCTGGAGACGCCCATCGGCGAGGAGGAGGACAGCCATCTGGGCGATTTCATTCAGGATGACAATGTGCCCGTGCCTGCGGATGCGGCGGCCTTTACATTGTTGAAGGAACAGCTGGTGGAGGTCCTTGGAACGCTTACAGAGAGGGAGCAGAAGGTGCTGAGACTCCGTTTTGGCCTGGATGACGGGCGGGCACGCACGCTGGAGGAAGTGGGCAAGGAATTCAATGTCACCCGAGAGCGAATCCGTCAGATCGAGGCGAAAGCGCTGCGAAAGCTGCGCCATCCCAGCCGCAGCCGGAAATTGAAGGATTATCTGGACTGATGGAGGAGACAATAGAAACAGCAATAGAAATAGTAGAAAAAGGAAGAAAAGGTGTGCAGCTCTCCTGCAGATTAAAGGCGCTGGCTGACTTGGTTACGCCGGGAAATGTGGCGGCGGATGTGGGCTGCGACCACGGATTTTTGTCCATTTATCTCATCGAGCAGGGTATCAGTCCCCGGGTGATTGCAAGCGATGTGCGCAAGGGGCCGCTCTCTGCCGCGAGAGCCCATGTTGCGGAGCGGGGACTATCAACTTACATAGAGACACGCCTCTCGGACGGGCTCTCAGGGTATCGCCCCGGGGAGGCGCAGACCTTGATCTGTGCGGGGATGGGCGGCAGGCTGATGCAGCGCATTCTCCTGCAGAGCATGGAAACGGCAAAGGGATTTCAGGAGCTGATTCTGCAGCCGCAGTCGGAGCTATGGCAGTTTCGTGTATTCCTGCGTGAGCAGGGCTTTTCTGTGGCGGATGAGAATATACTGAAGGAGGACGGCAAGTATTATTTCCTGTTTCGGGTGAGACCCGGTGAGGAGACGGCGCCCCCGGACAGACTCGGGGATAAATACGGCGCAGGTCTCCTGCGGGAGAGGCATCCGCTGCTTCGGGAATATCTGGAGAAATCGCTTGTGAGCTGTGAGACTGTCCGGGAGACACTGTTTGCCCACAGGGGGAAGGAAGGGGAGAGCGCGCGTCTGGAGGAGAGCCTGCGGGAGAACGAGGCGGAGCTTGCGGATTTGCGGGCGGCTCTGGCCCGCTTACAGGAAAACAGCCCAGAGAGTACAGGGGAATAATAAAATCAGAGGATCAATTCAGAGGATAAAATCAGAGGAGAAGGGGAGCGTTATGGTTACAGTTACAGTGGAAGGTATGGAGAGACAGGTTCCCAGAGGAACCACTTATGAGGCGGTGATACAGGAGTTTCAGCCTCAATATAACAATATGATTGCGTTGATTGCGTCCAACGGCAGAATCAGGGAGCTTTTTAAGAAGATTAATCGGGACTGTACAGTCACATTTTTTACACTGCGGGATGACGTGGGACATAAGACTTATGTGCGCACGGCTACCATGTTGTTTTTTAAAGCAGTGTTTGATGTGTTCGGTGAGGCATGTGCCCGCAACTGCAGAGTGGAGTTTACCGTGGGAAACGGTTCCTTCGTCAATCCCGGGGAGGATATTGCGCCCACTGCGGAGAATGCGGAGAAGATCAAGCGGCGTATGACGGAGCTGGTGGAGGCAGGCACGCCCTTTATGAAGCGCACCTGTCCGCTGGACGAGGCTATGGACTTGTTTAAACGACAGGGCATGAAAGACAAGGAAAAGCTGTTCCGCTATCGCATGAATTCTCAGGTAAATATCTATGAGATAGAGGGTTATTATGATTATTATTATGGATATATGCTGCCCAATGCGGGATATGTGAAGTATTTTGACGTCATCAATTACGAAAACGGGTTTATGCTGCTTTTGCCCACCAGAAAGAAACCGCTGGAGGTGGAGCCTTTCCGGGAGCAGAAGAAACTTTTCACCACACTTGAGGCCTCTGAGAGCTGGGGCAGCAAGATCGGCATTGAGAATGTGGGCGATTTGAACGATGAGATATGCAAGGGTTCCATGAGCGAGTTTATCCTCATGCATGAGGCCGAGCAGGAGCGCAAGATCGGTGAGATTGCCAGAGAGATTGTGAGCAGAGAGGGCGTGAAGTTTATCATGATAGCGGGGCCCTCATCCTCCGGCAAGACCAGCTTTTCCCACAGACTGTCCATACAGCTCAGGACGTTGGGTAAGACCCCGCATCCCATAGCGTTGGATGATTATTTTGTGAACAGGGAGAATACGCCCCGGGATGAGAAGGGGGATTATAATTTTGAGTGCCTGGAGGCGCTGGACACCAAGCAGTTTAATGACGATATGTGCAGACTGCTGGCGGGGGAGAGAGTGGAGCTTCCCACCTTTAATTTCAAGATTGGCAAGAGGGAGTATCTGGGCAATTACAAGCAGCTTGGACCGGACGACATTCTGGTGCTGGAGGGCATCCACGGCCTTAATGACAAAATGTCCTATGCCCTGCCCAAGGAGAGTAAATTCAAAATTTATATCAGCGCGCTGACGACCTTGAACATAGACGGGCACAACCGCATTCCCACCACGGACGGCAGACTCCTGCGCCGTATGGTGCGCGACGCCAGAACCCGCGGTTCCGACGCCAGAAGGACTATTCAGATGTGGCCCTCCGTGCGCAGAGGCGAGGAGGAAAATATTTTCCCCTTCCAGGAGGATGCGGATGTCATGTTCAACTCCGCGCTCATCTATGAGCTGGCGGTGCTGAAGCAGTTTGCGGAGCCCCTGCTCTTCCAGATTCCCAAGGAGGCGCCGGAGTATTATGAGGCCAAGAGACTGCTGAAGTTTTTGAGTTATTTTCTGAATGTGACCAGCGAGAGCCTTCCCAACAATTCCATTTGCAGAGAGTTTGTGGGGGGAAGCTGTTTTAGAGTGTAAAATGTATGAGTAAAATTGTCTTTTTCTGTATTCCGGCATATGGGCATACGAATCCTACACTGGGCGTGGTGCGCGAATTGGTGCGGAGAGGACATGAGGTTCGATATTATTCGTATCAGCCCTTTCGCGAGCAGATTGAGGCCGCAGGGGCGGAGTTTGTCCCCTGCGATGCATATGACGCGGAGAGAAGCTTGAGTCCCCGGGATGTGGTCAGAGTTGGCAAGGATATGGCCTTTTCCACGCGGCTTCTGGTAGATACGACTCTGGCGCTAGATGACATGGTCTGCAGCGAGATGGAGCGGTTGAAGCCCGACTGCATAGTGGCAGATTCCATGGCGGTATGGGGAAAAGCGGTGGCATGGAAACTGGGGATTCCCTTTGTATCATCCACCACTACCTTTGCCTTTAATCGACAGTCGGCTCAGATTATGAAACATGGTCTGGGAGAAATGATGGGCATGATTTTATCCATGCCTAAGATTAATCGGGATATCAAGCGGCTGCAGGATCACGGCTATCCGGTGAAAAGTATCCTGGATATTCTGCAGAATGATGAGCATACGGATACCATCGTCTATACGTCTCCGCAGTTTCAGCCCTGTTCAGAGACTTTTTCGGATAAATATGCTTTTGTGGGGCCGTCTGTCAGACCGGCTTCCACTTCCGTCGAGAAAAACGGGGACAAGCTGGTCTATCTGTCCATGGGCACTGTGAACAATGATATGCTTAAGTTATATAAGAATTGTATCTTAGCTCTGGGCGGCACGGATTATCAGGTAATCATGTCCGTGGGAGAGTTGACGGATCGGGAGGCGTTTGGCTCTCTGCCCGCGAATGTCTCGGTTTTTGCCCATGTGGATCAGATTGCGGTGCTGGAGCAGGCGGATGTATTTATTTCGCACTGTGGTATGAATAGCGTTAATGAAAGCCTGTATTATGGAGTTCCGCTGATTATGTATCCCCAGACGGCGGAGCAGGGCGGTGTTGCGGCCAGAGTTTGGCAATTGGGGGCGGGAGAGTATCTGCGAAAGAACAGCGCGCCCGCCATTCGCCAGGCTGTGGAACAGGTGACGGGCAACGCGGTATATCGTCAGAAAGCCGCGGATATTGCGGCGGGATTCAAGAATTGCGGCGGAGCCAGTGCGGCTGCGGAGAAAATTTTGAGGGTGTGTGGGAGAGGATGTTTACATTAGAACATACTTTAGCATTCCGAATGCGGCATTCTTTTTGGCATCCTTTTTTGAGGAAGCTTTTGACCAGAAGTTTTTTCCTTTTTCGTTTATATGACATATACACTTCCAAACTGGATTTCCGTTGTTGTCATATTCTTGCTCAAATTCATATGTAGGAAGTGAGAAATACCCTCTTCGTGCAAGAATTTCCAATTGATTGATAGCTTCATTTCTATTAGGATTATCAATTTCGTCCTGAATAGAAAACAATAAGTCTTTATATTCTAAATAGTTGTAAGCTAATTTGCAGACGTCTTTTCTCGCTTCGCTTTTTGATGCTCCAAATCCTCTGAAATCTATTTCGAATTCTCCTAATTTGAGTTGACAGGAAAATCTACAATCTTCTTTTGCCCGGGTGGAGATTCCTGTGGGCGGCATTTGATTCAATGGCAGATTAGTTGATAAGAGTCCTGACATGTTACGAGTTGGATAAAATACCATTCCGTTTGGTAGATTACTTGAAATATAATAGGTCGCATGCCACATGGAAGTTTCTTCAAAGTAATATAGTGGAACGGTTTCATATTTTTTTGAAACCCATTCTCGGATAAGTTCAATAAAATCTTCACTTGAATCCTCAGATAAGTAATCATCCGGTTCGAGCATGATGTCCACGGCGTTTTGAATTTCAGAAATATTCCAGTCTGAATCTAAAGCAATAGCTCCAATTATTGCTTCAAATAAGTCCTCTTTGACAGAGGCTTGTGCTCCTACGTTGTTCTGGATATCACCGTTTCCCATAATCAAAAAGTCAGAGAGGTGTAAATAGTCTATTCGCTGTGCAAGCATCTTCCTTTCTACTAATTTTTTCTTCAGTTCAGTTAATTTGTTCTCATGGTAGCAGCAGGCGAATTCATCAAATTCTTCCTCCGGATCAAAGTCTTCATAATCGCTGATAAAAGATCCATATTTTTCTGCCA
>JAIDDH010000008.1 GCA_029055435.1 Acetatifactor sp. | reverse complement strand
TAAAACGCTCCCCAAGCCGCTCGATATATTTCTCAATAAAACCGTAATGCACCACATTCCCCTCCGTGGTCATCAGCTTCCCCTGCCGCTCCCACACATCGTAAGGGACATGGTCGCGCCTCACACGCAGCTCCAGCGTTTCCTCCGGCACCCAGAAGTATGGCAGGATGCAGTATTTATCCTCCTCATCCAGCGGCGGGAACACCAGCACGAATGCCGTAATGTCCGTGGTGGAGGATAAGTCCAGCCCTCCGTAACAGACGCGCCCCTCCATGGCATCCTCTAAAACCGTGAACGCACAGGCATCCCATTTATCCATAGGCATCCACCGCACTGCCTGTTTCACCCACTGGTTCAGGCGGAGCTGCCGGAAGGAATTCTCCTCGCCGGGGTTCTGCTTTGCCGATTCACAGGCGGCTTCCACCTTGTCAATCCCGACTGTAATATTCAGAGAGGGATTGGCCTTTTTCCACACCTTGGGATCCGTCCAGTCGTCCGCCTCATCCGCGCCATAAATCACAGGATAGAAAGTAGAGTCAATCTTCCGCCCCTCTAAAATATCCTTTGCCTTCTGGTGCGTCTCATAACAGATAGAATGGGTGTCCGTTCCCGCTGTGGTGATGAGGAAATACAGCGGCTGCATCCTGGCATCCCCGGAACCCTTGGTCATGACATCAAACAGCTTCCGGTTCGGCTGCGTGTGCAGCTCGTCAAATACCACGCCGTGGATGTTGAAACCGTGCTTGGAGTATGCCTCCGCCGAAAGCACCTGGTAGAAGGAATTAGTCGGTGTGTATATGATCCGTTTCTGCGAGGCAAGTATCTTCACTCTCTTATTCAGGGCCGGACACATCCGCACCATGTCCGCCGCCACGTCAAAGACGATGGTGGCCTGCTGCCTGTCAGCGGCACAGCCGTACACCTCGGCGCGTTCTTCCCCGTCCCCGCAGGTAAGGAGCAGCGCCACTGCCGCCGCAAGCTCCGACTTGCCCTGCTTTTTCGGGATCTCAACATATGCCGTGTTGAACTGGCGGTACCCGTTCGGCTTCAATGTCCCAAAAATGTCGCGGATGATCTGCTCCTGCCAGTCGATTAGTTCAAAAGGCTTCCCCGCCCATGTGCCTTTGGTGTGGCACAGGCTTTCTATGAACATCACGGCAAAATCAGCGGCATCCTTGTCATAGCGGCTGTCTTTCGCCTTGAATTTCGTGGGTCTGTATTTTTTCAGTTTCCGCATTGCCATTCCGGTCACCTCCCCAAAGGTGGCATGAAAAATGGCCTGCCAATGGCAAGCCTGAAATCTATCAGTACAAAATACAGAGCCATCCGGCTCTGTACCCTGGAATATCCTTTTTTATTTTGCGATCTGCTCCATGCACCAGGCGATGGCGTGGCCGTTGTCAATGAAAGTCTGTTCTGCATGGCTGATGTGGCTCAGGCGGCATTCGATATCGCCAAGCTCCGTTTCCTCCGGCGTTTCCACAAACTCGTAAATATCGGCTGTGAACCCGCCCTTATAATGGGCATCGGTTACCAGGACATGGTATCCAAATTTCAATACGCCGCCGTAGGTGGCGCTGACCTTCATCTGCAATTTTTCTATCGTGGTAAATTCTTTCATTGCTCTGTTCCCCCTTAATCATTGATCTGTGCTGCAAAGTAATATCCGAATGCATCCCTTGCAATGCCGAAGTTGCTCTGGATGCCGTTTTCCTGATCCTCCTTCATGGCGGCTTTGGCAAGCGTGGTGGCTGCCCTGCGGCTCTCCTCCCTGCCAAGCCCTTCAAATCTGTATTCCCCATCCTTCTGTAACCTTCTGACCGCTTCCTTCATGTTCTTCATTCCTGTTTTCCTCCGTTTTCTGTGTTTTCCCTTTCGGTAGTACACATATTCGCTCTAAAAGCACATATTATCAAGCAGATCCGGAGAATAAACCGCACAAATATCCGCAGCGGGAATTGTGTAGTATTAATGGTTGGGGATGTGCTTCCCGTCCTCTATCCAGTCAACCAGGACGATGATCTCCCCTTCCGTTTCCATCCGTTCAAGCTCCGCCACATCGTCCATGTCCCAATTGACCGGGTACACCCCGCAGAATTCCACGATGCAATCAATCTCGCCCGTCTCGATCCAGTCCCGGTTCAGGTTCCATGCGCCGCAGACCGTATCCACATTGCCGTGGCTGACATGGTTCTTATCGAGGATGCCCTCGATTTTTTTGATGGTTTCATCCTTGTAAAGGTCGGTGTCTTTCGGGACGGTGATGTAAAACATACACCTTGTGATCTCGCCCCGTTCCTTCCTTGCGCCGATCCATTCCTGGATGACCTCTGTCCTTTTTTCCATAGCTTTACGCTCCTTTGCCTTTGTAATTTTCATCCCCTGCCGTAGCACCTGTGGATGGCTTCCAGGATCTGTTCCTGCTCCTTCCCGTCCACCCCGATGCTCTCCAACGCCTCCCTGGTGCCGCAGTCCGGGCAGAGCGGCGTTTTGCCGTCCGCCCGCGAAACTGCCGGCCTCCCGTGGTAGGTCTGCCCGCACCTTGGGCAGACCGA
>JAIDDH010000079.1 GCA_029055435.1 Acetatifactor sp. | reverse complement strand
TGTAGCAGAATATTTTTCATCATTTGATGAGGCAATACGTGGCTTTGAGGTGGAAGAGAGCGCTCAGGAAGTAGAACAGGATCAGAGTAAAAGTTATAAAATTGATGCACTTCACAGCATGGCTGGCAGTGAAAATATGGCATCCATTTCTCTGAAAGAGGAATCCAGCGGCACCCTGAAAATGTTTGCCTTGTATCCCTCGCTGAAAGAGGTGCTGGACAGCGGCTCCACTTTATTTGTCGATGAACTGAATGCCAGACTGCATCCGCTCTTAGTGAGGAATATTATACTGACATTTCTGTCCCCTGAGATAAATACCCGGAATGCGCAGTTGATATTTACCACCCATGATGTCTGGCAGTTTACCAATGAACTGCTGCGCAGGGATGAGATTTGGATGGTCAACAAGGACAGGGATGGAGTCTCGGAGCTCTACTCTTTAGTGGATTTCAAAGACGAGGACGGAAACAAGGTGCGCAGAGACGAGGCTCTTGCAAAAAAATATCTGACAGGGAACTATGGTGCTATTCCGGCATTAAAACCTATGACAATGTTGAGGAAGGAGACACCGGATGGCGAATAAGACAGGAAATCCCAGCGAAGGCAGGGCAGGAAAACGTAAGGATAGAAACAAGCGTGTGGGGGCGAGGGTGCCCGACTTGGGATATTATCTGGTGGTGACAGATACGGAAGAGCCGAAAAGAATTATTTTGAGGGATTGCGGAACAGTATACCGCCCGAATTAAGAGATCGTCTTGTAATAAAAGTGGAAAAGGCCAAAACGATAGAACTGGTGGATAAGGCTATGGAGCTGATGACCCATGATTCACAATATCGTACTCCATGGATTGTCTTTGACAGAGATCAGGTCAAGGAATTTGACAGTATTATACAGGCGGCAGAGAAAAACGGCGTCGGTGCAGGGTGGTCCAATCCCTGTTTTGAGATCTGGCTGTATGCATACTTTGGAGAGATGCCTGCAATTATGGAATCCTATGTTTGCTGTGACCGTTTTCAAGAGACCTTTAAAAAGATTACAAGACAGCAATATAATAAAAATGATAAGGATATCTATAGGAAACTGGTGCAGTATGGGAATGAGGAAGGTGCGATCCGACTGGCAGAGCAAAGCTATAGGAAGTGTGTGGAGGACGGGAAGCGGAAGCCATCGGAGATGTGGCCGGCCAGTACAGTACAGCGGCTGGTGGAGGAGATACAGGGAAAAATCTGTTTAACTGACACAAGAAAAGGGGAGTGAAGGAATGAGTTCTGTTTTTGAACATGATGCGACACATACATAGAGTAATCTTCTTTATAGTGGGGGGCTTTGTGTCTCTTCCACAAAGCTGCTTGAAATTTGTCCCCAAACCCGCTATAATAACCTAATGTAAGTAAGACAGACGATCGCGGTCGGGCGCGCAGGCGTCCGGGTGAGGAAAGTCCGGGCTTCACAGGGCAGGATGCCGGATAACGTCCGGTGGAGGCGACTCCAAGGCCAGTGCAACAGAAATATACCGCCAGAGAAAGCTTTAGCTTTCTCTTGGTAAGGGTGGAAAGGCAGTGTAAGAGACTACCGTCCGTCCGGTAACGGGCGGAGCCATGTAAACCCCATCCGAAGCAAGACCAAAAAGAAAGCTATAGGTCGGCCCGGCCTGCTTTCAGGTAGGTCGCTAGATACGGCTGGCGACAGCCGTGCCAGATAGATGATCGTCCGGGGATCAGTGTGATCCCTTTGACATAACCCGGCTTATCGTCTTGCTTACATTTTTAAAGTGTTTCAGGACAACGGACCGTACCCGGAAGGGATTCGGTCTGTTTTGCGTCGGGAGACAGGGTATGAGGCAGCAGTATGACAAAACAAAACTTTTCTGCATTGCGCTGATAATTGCCTTTGGAGTGCTGTTTCTGTCCGATTTTGCAAGGATGTTGGCGGGCTGGGACATCGGAGCGCAGACGGAGAAAGCGGTACCGCAGGGCGACCCGACGGTGGCTGTCTATGTGGAAGGGCAGACTCCGGGCACGAGGGCGGCCAGCGGCAGCGGTGTGATTCTGGATGTGGAAGAGGACGTATTGTGGATTGTTACCGCGGGACATGTGCTGGAGCGGGCAGGAGCAGAACACCCTGTGATGGTAGTGTTCGGGGAGGGAAGCACCGTGGAATGTCTGCGTTATGAGACCGTGTCGGATGCGGATTTGGCTTTTTTGTGTATTTTTAAGAAGGATCTGCCGGAGGAATTTCGGGAGCGGACGGCAGCGGAGACGGACAAAGAGCGCTATGATGCGCTTGCGAGTGGAGATATAGTTCAGACGATGGGGTATCGGGACGGAAAACTGATTACTTTTTCAGGGGTGTTGTCGGAGCCGTGGATTTATGTGGAGGATTTTGAACAGTATATGATGGTGGCGGTATGTGAGATGGATTATGGCATGTCCGGCGGCGGGCTCTATGATGGGGATGGACACCTGATAGGCATTGCCTGCGGTGGGAATGAGCAGGGTGAGCTTGCGGCGGTGCCCCTTCATGTGGTGTGGGCGCGCTTTGCGGACCTGAGGCGATAGAATCGGAATCAGAGAGGCACATTTGCAGAGATAGAGGAGGAAAGCGGTGATGCAGGCAGAAAATGGACATTTTTACTTTGTCCGCCACGGGCAGACCGTGTGGAATGTGGAAAATAAAATATGCGGAGCCACGGATATTGGTCTGACAGAGCTTGGGCATCAACAGGCGATTGAGACGGGCAGGAAAATTTTGGAGGCAGGAATCAAAGCGGATGAGATACTTTATTCCCCGCTGAGCCGTGCGGCTGATACGGCCCGACATATTTCGGAAATCACCGGAATTCCCGCCCGTGCGGAGCTTCGGCTGACAGAGCAGAATTTCGGCAGATATGAGTCTACTGCCAGGGATGGACAGGAATTTCATGAGGCAAAGAAGCACTGCGCCTGCCGTTTTGAGACCGGAGAATCCATGCTGCAGCTGGCTCAGCGCATTTATAATCTGCTGGATGAGATCAGGGCGGATGGGAAGGTATATATTCTGGTGGCGCATAATGGGATTGCCCGCATGGTTCAATCCTATTTTCACGATATGACTAATGAAGAATTTTCCTCGTTTGGAATAGGCAATTGCGAAGTGGTGAGATATGATTTTGAGCCCCCCTGTCCACCGATGATTATCTCAGGCAGTAATTCAAATATATTAGGAAAGGAAGGCGTTTAATATGCACCAGTTAATGGCAGACATTGTCCATACCGCAGACAGTTTTACAAAAAATTTCGGTAATAACCCAATTTATTCATTTATCGAAAATGGGTCTTTTGATTATTCAGTAGAAAGTCTTACGGTGGTTGATAAACTCTTAGAGGAATTTAGCAATTATGAATTAGACGAAGATGCCCTTTACAATATTGCTTCTATGGTTGGGTGTTATGTGTTTGAGACCGCCCGGAAAAATTATGGCGGAGAATATCTATGGGTGGAAAAAGAGCAACAGCCGGTTTTGATTGCCGGTTTACCGGATTTTCAGATATCAATCCGGGCGTGGGACAAAGTCAAAGGACGCCTGATAAACGGCGAAGAAGATAATATTCCTTTCTATATCGCAGGATATAAAGAGCACATAGAGCATGGAAAAAAGGGAGACTTCATTATGATTGTGTAGCTTTGCGGAATATATAGACTAAGCTTAAAAAGGCGGCGCATACAGCCCAGATTACAGGCTCTGTCAGCACGACGCCGGTATATTCCATGACCGGAATCACGAAAATGCAGGACAGCACTTTGCCGGCCAGCTCGATACTGCTGGAGAGCACAGGGGCTATTTTATAGCCCATGGCCTGCATGGAATTTCGCAGCACAAACAGGATGCCGAGCGGGAAGAAGAATATCGTGCAGATTTTCAGATTATATACTGCATTGAGAATGATTTCTTCATTGTCCGTACCGGTCAACATCCGAATCAGAAGCGTTCCGCATGAAAAAGCCGCGGCCACAGATAGAATCGACCATACCAGCTCCAGCCACAGAACTTGTCCCATCGCATGGCGGATGCGTTTGAACTGTTTCGCTCCGAAGTTTTGTCCCACGAAGGTGGAGCAGGCGTTAGCTATCGCCTGCAGGGGCATCATCAAAAATTCAAAAATCCGTCTGGAGGCCGTATGGGCAGTGATAATGTCTTTTCCCAGATGATTGATTCCTTTTTGCAGAATAATGGAGCCGATAGCCAGCACGGAGGACATCAATCCCATGGAAAGGCCTGTGGCAAGCATTTCTGTCACCAATGCTCCAGGCAGCCGCCAGTCTGTTCTCTCGGGCATATAGTTTCGATACTTTTTGACGATATATATCGCACAAAATACGGCGGAAATAATCTGCGCCGCCACGGTTGCCAGCGCCGCCCCCATAATGCCAAGCTGCAGTCCCATAATAAACAGAATATCCAGTATAATGTTTATCGCACAGGAGACAATTAAAAAATATAGAGGGGTTTTGCTGTTTCCCACAGCCCGCATAAATCCGGCGCACATGTTGTAGGCGATGGTTGCAGTCATCCCTGCCAGGATTACGAAGATGTATTGGTACGCCATGGCAAAGATTTCCTGCGGAGTGTCCATCCAGCCCAGCAGAAGCTGCAGGAAAGGCAGGACTGTGACTGTCAAAACGGCTGTGGTAACGGTGTTCAGGATGATGGTGGCGGAAACTGCTTTTTTCAGGGAAGGTATGTCCCCGGCGCCAAAAAGCTGTGACATTACGACACCAAAACCGTTGTTCATTCCGTTTGCGAAATAAATCAATACGGAGTATAGGGCAGAGGTTGCGCCGATGGCGGCTATGGCGTCGTCGCCGAGATTATATCCCGCAATCATGGTATCGACAATATTGTAGGCCTGTTGGAAAAGCGTCCCGATCAACAGCGGAATGGCAAACTGCACAATTGCCTTCATCGGGCTTCCCTTCGTCATGTCGTTTGTATGCATACTGTAATTACTCCTCTGTGCGGACATATAGTGATGTCTGAGTCTTTTATCATTATAGCTTCGAGATATCTCGCTGACAATACTTTTCAGGTGTTTCTTGACATTCCTCCCGATATGGTAGAAAATAGAAAACAGCGGGATATTCAGAGTCCCTGTAACAGTTCAGCCTGCAATATTGTGAGGGCCATTCCAACAGTGGCGGTGGGAGAAGACTGGGATGGTTTGGCAGGCGGGCTGCGGTTGGGTGTTTTCTAATAGTGCGGTGATAGTTATCCGGCAGTTTACGGGTCGGCTCTAAGGTGCATCCATGCACCATAGAGCCTGAAATGCGCATCCGTGCGCATTTCCCCCTGGTTTCCCTCCCCGCACTATAAGAAAACGCACCAACCTCCGCCAAAGCCCGCCAAACCATCCCGGTTTTCTCCCGCCTCGGCACAGACTGAATATAGCCCTCACAATATTGCAGGCTGAACTGTTGCGAGTCCCCGGCAGTTTGAGTGTGAAAAAATGTGGAAAATTGCCTAAAATGCAAAAAAGGAAGGATGAGTGATATGACAAAAATTGATGTGGTATCTGGTTTTCTGGGAGCGGGAAAGACCACTCTGATAAAGAAGCTTTTGAAAGAAGCTTTAGACGGCAGCAAGACGGTGTTGATTGAAAATGAATTCGGTGAGATCGGAATTGACGGCGGTTTCCTGAAGGATGCGGGAATCGAGATCAAGGAGATGAATTCCGGATGCATCTGCTGTTCCCTCGTAGGGGATTTCGGAACATCTTTGAAGGAAGTGATTGAGACCTATGCGCCGGAGCGTGTGCTGATCGAGCCTTCCGGCGTGGGGAAGCTTTCTGATGTGCTGAAGGCAGTGGAAAATGTGGCTGGGGATCTGGATGTGAAGGTCAACAGTGCCGTGGCGGTGGTGGACGCCTCCAAGTGCAAGATGTATATGAAGAATTTTGGCGAGTTTTTCAGCAATCAGATCGCATATGCAGGTACCATTATTTTGAGCAGAACGGACAAGGTGAGCCAGGAGAAGCTGAATGCTGCCGTGGAATTGATCAGGGAGCACAATCAGAAGGCGACTATCATCACCACACCTCTCAGTCAGCTTGACGGAAAAGACGTGCTGCAGACGATTGAGGGTGCGGATAAGCTGGAGGATATGATGAAGGAGATGCTCGCCAGCGTACACGAAGAGCATGAGCATCATCATGACCATGAGCATGAGCATCATCACGACCATGATCATGACCATGATCACGAGCATGAACATCACCATGACCATGATCACGAGCATGACCATGACCACCACGAGCATCATCACGATCATGGCGAAGGCTGCACTTGCGGGTGTCACGACCATGACCATCATCATGCGGACGAGGTGTTCACAAGCTGGGGTATGGAGACGCCTAACACTTATACAAGGGAGCAGATTGCTCATATTCTGGAGGAGCTGGACGGCGGCTGGTATGGCGATATCCTGCGCGCCAAGGGCATGGTGCCCGCGGAGGACGGAACCTGGATTTATTACGATTATGTGCCCGAGGAGCATGAGATCAGAAGCGGTAAGCCTGAGGTGACGGGAAAAATCTGCGTCATCGGCGCAAGGCTGCGCGAGGAGAAGCTGGCGGAACTGTTTGCCGGCAAATAAGAGACCGGCAGACGGAAAAGAAAAATAGATGTCCGCAAAGCGGGCAGGGGGTATCATTATGAAATCAGTGTATGTGATCAACGGTTTTCTGGAGAGCGGCAAGACGGAGTTCATCTGTTTTACTCTGGCGCAGCCCTATTTTCAGATTAAAGGCAAAACCTTGCTCATTCTCTGCGAGGAGGGAGAGAACGAGTATGATGAGGCGCTACTCCAAAAGAGCCGCACGGTGCTGGAGCTTATCGAGGATGAGGCGGATTTCAATCCCAATCACTTGGTGGAGCTTGAGAAAAAGCACAAACCGGAGCGCATTATCATAGAATATAATGGCATGTGGAATTATAAGAATGCGAAACTGCCCTGGCATTGGAAAATCGAGCAGCAGATCACCACTATCGATGCGTCTACCTTCGCCATGTATTATACCAATATGCGTTCCCTTCTGGCGGAGCAGATCAGAAAGTCTGAGATGATTATCTTTAACCGCTGTGACGGCATTGAGGATTTGGGGGCGTACAGGCGCAATATCAAGGCGGTGAATCCCTCGGCGGATGTGATTTTTGAGGATTCCAACGGGGAGATTGACGAGATTTTTGAGGAGGATCTGCCTTACGACCTGCAGCAGGAGACCATTGTGCTGGATAATACGGGCTATGGTATCTGGTATCTGGACTCCATGGATCATATGGAGCGTTATGTCGGGAAGAAGCTGCAGTTTACGGCCATGGTGTTAAAACCGGACGGTTTCCCCAAGGGGTATTTTGTACCCGGGCGCATGGCCATGACCTGTTGTGCGGATGATATGGCGTTTTTAGGCTATGCATGTGAATTTGTGGGGGCGGATGCCCTGAAACAGAAGGAGTGGGTGAAGGTCACCGCCACGGTCACGAAAGAGTACTGGGAGGGCTATCAGGGCGAGGGCCCCTTGCTTCACGCGGTCAGCGTGGAGAAGACCAAAGCACCGAAAGAGGAGATTATCAGCTTTGCTTAAAAAATCGAATGAGAAATCGGATGTAAAATCGAGAATTCTATTTTTTCTGCTCTTAGCGGTATACACCGGTGTGATGCTGTATCTGTTCGTGATGCAGTGTTGGGAGGTGCCGGATTTTCGCTCGGATATGCCGGATTATGTGAATACGGTGCGGGGCATTGCGGGGGATTATGCGTTTCCTTATCCGCTGTTTTTTACTTTGGCGAAGGGCATCGCGCTGTTTGCGGGGGCGCCGCTTGGAGTTGCCATAACCACAGCGCTTCTCAATTCATTGGGCGTCTGTGTGACGAAGTATTATATGGACAGACAGGTGCGGGAGAATATTTCCACCGCCGGGTGGAGCCGCGGAAAGTGTCTGGCTCTGGAGCTGGCTGTGACGGGCATGGTGTTTGCGCTTTTCCTTCTGGGCAATCTGTACTCTCCGAAAAACACGGCTTTTTTTGGCTTTGACTACGCGTATCGCTGCATGGGCATCTACACGCCCAATCCGATCTGGAACGCCACTTATCTGGCGACCAGACCCTTTGCGGTGATCTGTTTTTTTGAGGCGGCAAAGCTTCTGCAGAGCTATCGGGAGCATTTTTCCTGGAAGGGCTGCATTCCTTTTGCGGCGAGTCTGTTTCTCACCACCATCACCAAGCCCAGTTATACGCTGGTGCTGGTTCCGCTGATGGGAATCTGTTTTCTGGCGGATCTGGCAAAGACGAGGGGGAAGAGCTTTCGCAATGCATTTTATGTATGCGTGACCATGATTCCCACGGGGCTTGATTTGCTCTATCAGTTCTTCGGTGTGTTTACCGGCACCAATGTGAAGGGGGAGGAGACCGGTATCGGCTTTGCTTTTGCCAGGGTCTGGAGCAATTTTTCCAAGAATATCCCGCTGAGCATCGTCATGGGTATGGCTCTGCCGATCGGGGTGCTTTTGTTAAACTGGAGGACGGTGAAGGAAAAATTTATTTACCGTTTCGCTATCTACAATTATATTATGGGCACAGTGATGTTTTTATGCCTTTATGAGAAGGGATTCCGCATGCTACACGCCAACTTCTCCTGGGGCTATATGCACGGTATGTTCTTCCTGTTTTTATTGTCGCTTTTGCTGGTGCTCGGTAATACCATAGAGTGGCGAAAGAGCTGGAAGGTGATTTTCCTGCCTGCGGAGTGGGCAGTGCTGGCCTATCATCTCGTCTGCGGCGTGAACTTTTTGTGGTACGCTCTGCAGGGGCATGATCTGGCGGGCTTTTAGGAGGGAAAAAAGAGGGCTAAAATCCGGAGGTATTCCGGACAAAAAAAGAGAATATTTTGAAGGATCAGCATTATGGATATAGTAATCGGGGTCTTGATTCCCTTTATGGGAACCACGGCCGGGGCTGCCTGTGTGTTCTTTTTAAAGCATACAATCAGTTCCGGATTACAGAGGATATTCACGGGATTTGCGGCGGGAGTCATGGTGGCCGCGTCCGTGTGGTCTTTGCTGATACCCGCCATCGATCTGTGTGAGGATATGGGGAGGCTTGGTTTTGTGCCGGCCTTGGCGGGTTTTCTTGCGGGTATGTTTTTCCTGCTGCTCATAGACCGTTTTGTGCCGCATATTTATGCGGACGGCGATAAGACGGAGGGGGCAAAGAACGGTTTTGGAAGAAATGCCATGCTGATGTTTGCAGTGACGATTCACAATCTGCCGGAGGGCGCAGCCTGCGGGGCGATTTTCGCGGGCGTTTTAAAAGGAGATGGCGCTGTGACTATGGCGGGAGCTATCACTCTTGCAATCGGGATTGCCATTCAGAATTTCCCGGAGGGGGCTATTATCTCCATGCCTCTGCGCAGCGAGGGGAGCAGTCGGGTAAAATCCTTTTTGCTGGGAACGCTGTCCGGGGTGGTGGAGCCTGTGGGCGCGGTGTTCGCCATTCTTCTGGCGAATGTTGTCACTCCCATTCTGCCGTATATGCTGGCTTTCGCGGCGGGCGCCATGATTTATGTGGTGGTGGAGGAGCTGATTCCCGAGGCCGGGGAGGGAGAGCATTCCGATATGGGGACAATCGCCTTTGCGGTGGGATTTGCTCTGATGATGATGCTGGATGTGGCACTGGGTTAGGATCATAGACATGGATGCCGGACAGGAAAGAGACGGATAGGCGGATATGGAAAACGAAAAGGAAATACAACAGATGCGAAACAGGTTCCGGGAATTGGCCGATAAGTCCTTTTCCCAGAACGTGTTTACGTTTACGGGATTTTTGGGGCTTTTTGAGCAGGATATTTTTTGGAGGATGGAGCGGGAGCTCTCCCATGCGGGATATGTTCTCTTCGGCGGCGCGGAGGGGACGGAGCGGCAGGTTGTGCGCTTCGGCAATGCGGTGGAGTTTGGTTATGAGGTGGAATTCCCGATTGTGTGTCTGCATGTCAGGCCGCTTGCGGCGAAATTTGCGGACGAGCTTTCCCACAGGGATTTTCTGGGGGCGCTGATGAATCTGGGAGTGGAGCGAAGCACCATCGGATATATCCGGGTGGGGGATAAGGAGGCTTATCTGTTCTGTCTGGAATCCGTGGCGGAGTTTTTGTGCGAGGAGCTCTC
>JAIDDH010000078.1 GCA_029055435.1 Acetatifactor sp. | reverse complement strand
TCGCTTCCCGATATTCTTGAGCGTCGCGTGGGCTCGGTGATTTGTATAAGAGACAGAACGAAAGGTCAGATGAACAATCAGATAAAAGATCAAATGGATGGAATGAGAGATTTGAAAGACTGGAGACAGTTCTTTGTGGAAGAAGATGGAATGGGCACCGTGGAAATTATTTTGATTATTGTGGTGTTGGTGGGATTGGTATTGATTTTTAAAGAACAGATTACAGCTATCGTGGAGTCTATTTTCTCCAAGATTACCAAACAGACTAATAAATTCTAAGTCGGAGATGGGTGTGCGGATGAGGCAGAAAAATGAATATGGATGTTCTGCGGGAGCTTATCTGACGGTATATCTTACCCTCACACTGACGATTCTTTTGTCTCTCTGCCTGGCTTTGATTGAGGGCGTCAGGCAGAATGCCGTTTTTATGGAGGCGGAGTGTGTGACGGATATTGGATTGAACAGCGTTTTTGCGGAGTACCACAGAGAATTGCTTGCGCAGTACAATCTCTTTGCCATCGACTCGTCCTATGGGAGCCTTTTGCCTGAGACTGATGTGACGGTGCGTCATATGGCGGAATATATGAAGAAAAATTTTTCCACGGAAGATGTCTTTCTGGACTGGCTGTTTTATCGGGATTTCCTCGGAATGCAGCTGGAAGATATACATATGACAAAGGCGTCATTTGTAACAGATTGAAAAGGGGCAGTATTTCGCAGGCGGGCCGCGGAGGCGGTTTGGGATGATATGCATTTGAATTTATTTCGAGAGCTGCAGGAATGGATGCAGGTGGTGGAGTCTGAGCAGCTGACAGAACGGGATATTGCGTCGGAGAAGCGCCGTCTCGACAAAAAGCTGAAGGATTATGACGGAGAGGAAAAGCAGATCTCTGAGACGGAATGGATTACTGTGGAGGTAGAAAATCCCACGGCGGGTCTTGAGAAAAAACGTAAGGAAGGGATTCTCACATGGGCGGTGGATAATCCGTCAGAGCTTTCCAATAAAAGCCTGTCCATGGATCAGTTGATTTCGACGCGTATGACTGTGGGGAAAGTCAATCAGGGCAATTGGAAGACAGAAGATATTGGCGAGGCAGAAGAATTACTGGAGCGCTTCTTTTTTCAGGAGTATCTGCTGCATTATATGGGGTACTATGGGGCTGAGTCCGAGGAGGATACCCTGTCTTATCAGGTCGAGTATCTGGTGGCGGGAGGGCAAAACGATCTTGATAACCTTAGAAGCGTGGTGAATACCATATTTGCCATACGGGAGGTGGCAAATACAGTCTATATATTTTCTGATCAGGAAAAATGTATGACGGCGGAAGCTCTGGGCTATGTGCTGGCCTGTGCGATGACGATACCGGAGGCGGCGGATATTTTGAAACTGATTTTGTTGTTTGGCTGGGCTTTTGCAGAGAGCGTATACGATATACAGTGTCTGATGGCAGGCGGAAAGGTGCCGCTGATGAAGGATCGGAACACCTGGCATTATGATCTGGAAAAAGCGTTGAAGCTGGGGAGTGTGGAAGACTCTATCGGAGAAAAAGGTTTGGCTTATGCGGACTATCTGAGAATTCTGATGACACTGCAAAATAAGGAGGTTCTCACAGCCCGTGCCATGAATATGGTGGAGGCGGACATCCGGCAGACCCCGGGCAATGCATATTTCCGGCTGGACGGATGTCTGGATGCTCTGGAGGTCTGTGTAAGGGTAAAAAGCGTTTATGGATACGACTGCGAGATTACCAGACAGAAGGGATACAGCGTTATGCAATAGGTTTATCAGGGAGGTGGTCGGTGATGCCTTTTTTATGGAATACCACAAAGAAACTGTTGACAAAATTAAAAAGTCCTTCTCCAAAGCACAGGAAACATTCCGTCCTCGGTTGTTCCATAGAGAAGGTATCACTGCCTGCCTTTCTGAAAATCAGACTTCCGGCCGGAATGACTGTGGAGGCTGCCATTGTATTACCGCTCTTTCTGTTCTTTTTTGTCAATCTGGGGAGCGCCATGGAAATGATACGTCTCCATGGAAATCTGCAGCTGGCGTTGTGGGATGTGGGAAATAAAATGTGTGTTTATGGATATGCAGCGGGAAATTCCGATGGGATAAAAGCTACTGTCGCCAAAGAAGATGCAGATAAAAGAGAATGGTGGCATGAGTTAGGAGATATCGCTCTGACCTACACTTATGTAAAAAGCAGGGTGACAGATTATCTGGGCGAGGCTTATCTGGAGGAATCGCCTTTGCGCTATGGTCAGAGCGGCCTGCAGTTTTGGGAGAGCGATGTGGCAGGGGCGGAAGATGATTTGGGAAACGGTATTATTGTGAGAGATACGCTGGACATCGTTATGACGTATCAGGTATCTGCATTGTTGGAAATTCCCTTTGTGCGCCCCTTTCGCATGTCGAACCGCTATTATGGCAGATTGTGGACAGGATATGAATTGACAGGCGCTTCTGATGAAAATGCTGTGCAGGATGTAGTATACATAACAGAAAATGCGCAGGTATATCATGAAAGTCAAAATTGTACGCATTTGAAACTCAGTATCAGTGAGGTTAGTATGGATGAAGCGGAGGCGGCCAGAAATCAGAATGGGGGACGCTATAAGGAATGCTCCAAATGCAGAAAAAAGGCTTTTCAGGGAACGGTGTGGATAAGCCGCCAGGGAGATTATTATCACTATGACAGAGAATGTTCCGGATTGAAACGAACGATTTATACGATACCAAGGCAGCAGGCCACACAGTACAGACCCTGCTCGCGTTGTGCTATGGGAAAATAGAGAGCGCTTTAAACTTATAAACTGATAAATTATAAATGGGCAGAACCGTAAAATTGAGGAAATTGGGAATATGAGAGAAATTGTTTTATTATTTTATTTGCTGATTCTGGGATTATTTGACTGGCGGGAGAGGAAGGTGCCGCTTATACTGCCGGTTGGTGGTCTGGTCGTCGCACTCTTATATCAGATATATCTGCTGTATCATGATCCGGCGGAGTGGGAATGGCTTTTGGTGTCTGCGCTGTTGGGAATTGTTCCGGGGCTTTTAATGCTTACGGTGGCGGGACTTACAGGGAAGGCGGGATACGGAGACGGACTGGTTTTATTGAGTATGGGCTTGCTTACAGACTATAAAAGTTGTATTTTATTACTGTGTTTTAGTATGCTGCTTATGTCCGCGTTTTCGATAGGTATGTTATTGCTGAAGCGCGTGGGCAAAGATACAAGACTTCCATATCTGCCGTTTTTGACGGCGGTATATGCCGTGGGGATGGTGGTCAGTCGCTGACTGAAAGGCTCGTCTGAGCGGGCGGACAGGAGCAAGTTTGGAGGGATAGGTATGAAAAGGACAGATGCATATTTCACAGTAGAGGCTGCATTGGTGTTTCCGATTGTTTTGGGCGTCATATTATTCACAATATATCTGCTGTTTTTTCAATATGACAGATGCCTTTTGGAGCAAAGCGCAGGAGTGCTGGCCATGCGGGGATGCACACTGCAGATTACGGATGGAGAGGAGTTGGTGAAAGAATTACAAAATCAGTCCCAGGAGGAAGATCGAGGCTGGCTTGCGTGGTCCATGGAAGATGCTGCGATCAGCTTGAAAAGAAATTGTGTGACGGTGCAGCGTTCAGGAGAATTAAAATTTCCGTTTCGAGGATTCCTGTCCGGGTGGGGAAATTGTGTCTGGAAGTGTAGTGCCGCTCGTGAGAGTCATCGGATAAAACCGGTAAATTTTATCAGAAACTGTAGAAAAATAATGGGAGGAAAGTAGATGTTGGAGACAGAATTTGTCAGAAGTTTGCAGAGTAACTATGAGAGGGTTCATTTGTCGGAGAAACCGGATGAGCAAAGATATCAGTATTGTATTCTGACTCGGGGCGGTATCAAGGGATTGCTCCCCTGCAGTCTGCGCTATATTAATGGTCAGGCTTATCTCTATTATGATATTACATCCAGACAGAATGTAGCGCAGCTGTATGGGAAAGGAGTGATAGACAGGGCCTGGGTGCGGGAATTTTTTTGGAGCTATAAACAGGTGCGGCAGGAAATGGGAAGATTCTTATTGGATGAGGAAAATATTCTCATATATCCGGAACAGATTTTTCAGGATTTGAGCAGCCACAATTTCTTCTTTTTGTATCTGCCTTATCACGAGGAAGGAAATGGTCTGCGGCAGTTTCTGGAGTTTGTGCTGGGCCATATGAATTATGAGGATGAAAGACTTGTGGAATGTGTTTATTCCATGTATGAGCAGTACGAAAAGGTCGGAGCGGCGTATCTACAGGAGAAAATTTTTGAAGATGCGGAGTGTCTGGAGGAGAAGGAGGAATTAAACAGCAAGGAAAACGCATCTGAGACGGAATTTCAGTCGGAGGGAGAGGACACTGCACTCAGGGCGGAAGTATCTGTCACACAGGAGGTCATGTCCAAACAGGAGAAAAAAGGTATTTTTTGGTATCTGGGTGGAAAGAAAAGGAAAGCGGAGGAGCAGAAGGAAGCTTGTCGGGAAAACAGGCTGGCTGCCATAGAGGGACGGGCTGTCGCGGAGGAAAGCGCATATGAGGACGAGGATTACGGGAAAACTATTTATGTGGAACAGACAGAGGAGGGTTCTACTGTACATAGGCTCTACACGCCTGACGGCAGAGTAGCCACACCGCTGGAAAAGGAGAATGTTACGATAGGCAAGCAGAAAGGTGAGGTGGATTTGGTGCTGGAGGATGAGTCTGTGAGCAGGCTTCACGCCAGAATTTATGTGGAGGATCGAATCGTATATCTGGAGGATTTAAATTCAACTAACGGAACTTTCAAAAACGGATTGCGTTTGCAGCCTTATGAAAAACGGAGGCTGGAGGAGGGCGACGAAGTGCGATTTGGTAAATTATTATTTATATATCGTTGATGGTTGCAGGTTGACGCGGAGGGGTAAAGAGTGGTACATTTGAGTGAGAGTTGCAAATTATTACGGGAAGAGGATAGAATAGGTGCTGAGGAGATATAGAAATTGGCCTTTTGTCAGCGCGACCTTAGTCGTCATCAATGTCATTGTGTTCTGCCTATGCATTTTTACAGGAGAGATGCTCTATTACAAAGGCGGTGTAGAGCGTTTTGCCATTCTGGAGCAGCAAGAGTACGGAAGACTTATCTGGGCGATGTTTCTGCACAGCGACACGGCGCATCTGTTTAACAATATGATTATCTTGTTTTTTCTGGGTGCTATGCTGGAGAAGGAAATCGGGCATGTTTGGCTTACGATTATTTATTTCCTGTCCGGTTTGGGAGGAAACATTGTATCATTGGCCAGGAAGGTCATGACAGGGAGCGATTCTCTCTCCGTCGGCGCGAGCGGTGCGGTCTTTGGATTGGACGGGCTGTTGCTGGCACTGGTCATATTTTCTCAGGATTTTAGAAATTCGGTTTCGCCCGGCAGGGTGGTATTGATGATTGCGTTATCTTTATATGACGGATTTATGGGCAGTAATATTGATAATGCTGCTCATGTAGGCGGACTCATTGTAGGATTTCTCGCCGGTACTGTTATTGTTCTGGCGCGGGATATACGAAATAAAAAATATAGACGAGAGGTACAGTTTTGAATATTCATATCTACTATGGCGGAAGAGGTATAATTGATGATCCCACCAGTTATGTCATCGGAAAGATGCAGGAGGTGCTGGAGGAACTGCGTGTCAATGTGACACGTTATAATCTGTATGAACTGAAGAATACTATTCCTACGCTGCCCCAGACTCTGAAGGATGCAGATGGTATTATTCTTGCAACTACGGTGGAGTGGTTCGGTATCGGCGGATATATGCAGCAGTTTTTGGACGCCTGTTGGCTCTATGGTGACAAAGAGCGCATTGCCGGAATTTATATGTGTCCCATCGTCATGTCTACAACCTATGGCGAGCGGGAGGCAAAGCTGAATCTGGCCAATGCATGGGAGATACTGGGTGGTTTGCCCTGTACTGGTATCTGTGGGTATATTGAGAATACGATTGCCCTGGAGATGAATGAAAATTATACTAAAATTATCGAGAAGAAGGCAGAGAACCTCTATCGAACCATTAACCAGCATGTGGTAAATTTCCCTGCGAGCAATCAGGCTGTACGCCAAAAGATTGCTGTGTCTCCGGCCATTGATCTGTCTCCGCAGGAGACTGAACAATTGTCGAGCTATGTGGCAGACGACAGATATGTGCAGCGCCAGAAGGAAGATATTCGAGAGCTTGCCAGTCTCTTCCGAGACAAATTGAGTCAGGGCGGCGAAGGCGAGGAGGAATATATCTCCGAATTGCGGAAAGTCTTTAAACCGCAGGCTGGTTTTCACGCAGTCTGCGTAATCAATATTGAGGAAAAGGGCAAGGCTCTTGTGCTGGATATTAAAGGGCCTGATTTGGAATGTGATTATGGTTCCTGCGAGCAGCCGGATATGGTGATGAATACCGGGAGGGCCACCATGGAGGATATTGTGAACGGACGCATGACTTTCCAGAGAGCTTTTATGTCCGGCGTTATGACAACCAAAGGAGATATGAAGCTATTGAGGATGCTGGATCAGGTATTTGCCTTTGAAGAAAAGCAATAGAAAAGTATTTTAGAAAAATAATTTAGAGAGGCGGATGAGAAATGAAAAAAGATGATTGTATTTTTTGTAAAATTGCCAATGGAGAGATTCCGTCCAAAACCGTTTATGAAGACGAGTATTTTCGCGTGATTCTGGATTTGGGGCCGGCTACCAAAGGTCATGCCCTGCTGATTCCCAAGGAACATGCAGATAATCTTTATGAGCTTCCTGAAGAATTGGCAGCAAAAGTACTGCCTGTGGCAAAGAAAGTAGCTGCCGGGATGAGACAGAAATTACAGTGCGACGGCCTGAATCTGGTGCAGAATAATGGTGAAACTGCCGGACAGACGGTGATGCATTTCCATTTGCATATGATTCCTCGCTATGAGAATGACGGACAGCAGATAGAATGGGTTCCCGGAAAGCCTTCTCAGGAGGAGCTGGAAGCTATTAAGAAACAACTTACGGAATAGCGCAGGGAGTATGCGGATGAGAACAATAGATGTCAAGCTTGTTACGGACAACATTAAAGAGATGTGCATCGAGGCAAATCATTTTCTTTCGGAGGATATGAGAGAAGCTCTGCAAACGGCGCACTCTCAGGAAAAATCTGCGCTGGGAAAGCAGATACTGGATCAGTTACAGGACAATATGCAGATTGCAGGGACGGATATGATTCCCATTTGCCAGGATACTGGTATGGCGGTTATCTTTGTG
Organism: Acetatifactor sp.; assembly: GCA_029055435.1. Lineage (GTDB taxonomy): Bacteria > Bacillota > Clostridia > Lachnospirales > Lachnospiraceae > Acetatifactor. The sequence goes on along the minus strand of JAIDDH010000078.1, from coordinate 2,896 downwards.
GAGATTGGGCAGGATGTTCATTTTGAAGGTGGCGTGCTGGAGGATGCAATCAACGAGGGAGTACGCCGGGGTTATGTTGACGGATATCTGCGCAAATCCGTAGTCAGAGACCCTCTGTATCGAGATAATACCAAGGATAATACACCTGCCATTATTCATTATAGCATGGTGGCAGGGGATCAGGTGAAGCTTACAGTTGCGCCTAAAGGATTTGGAAGCGAAAATATGAGCCGTGTTTTTATGCTGAAGCCCGCGGATGGTGTGGAAGGTGTTAAGAACGCGGTTCTTACGGCAGTGAAAGATGCAGGGCCAAATGCCTGTCCGCCCATGGTGGTGGGAGTCGGCATTGGGGGAACTTTTGAAAAGTGTGCTCTCATGGCAAAACAGGCGCTGACTCGTCCTGTGAATGAGCGATCGGCCATTCCGTATGTGAGGGAACTGGAGGAGGAATTGCTGAACAAAATTAATGCCTCCGGTATAGGTCCTGGGGGTCTGGGTGGAAGCACCACGGCTCTTGCAGTCAATATCAATACTTATCCTACTCATATTGCAGGGCTGCCGGTGGCGGTTAATATCTGCTGTCATGTAAATCGCCATGCGGTGAGAGTGATTTAAGCAGGACTCGGCAGACAGAGTGCTTGCCAGGAAAGTCGGAAAGGCGAATAGACTATATGGATAAATATGTCAAAGTACCACTTGATTCTACGGAAGCAGCAGACCTCCGTGCAGGAGATTATGTTTATCTGACCGGCACCATCTACACAGCCAGAGATGCCGCTCATAAAAGAATGTATGAAGCGTTACAAAAAGGGGAAGCATTGCCCCTGGAGATGATGAATAATGTCATATACTATATGGGACCTTCTCCCGCCCGGGAGGGAAGACCTATAGGCTCTGCAGGCCCTACTACGGCAAGCAGAATGGATAAGTATGCTCCTTCTTTATTGGATTTGGGTTTAAAGGGGATGATTGGCAAAGGAAAACGCTCTGAGGAAGTGAAGGCTGCCATTGTCCGCAACGGTGCGGTGTATTTTGCGGCAGTGGGCGGTGCGGGAGCTCTCCTTTCTCGTTCCATCACACATTCGGAAGTAATCGCATATGATGATTTGGGCACAGAGGCAATCCGCAGGCTCGAAGTAGAGAACTTTCCTGTTATTGTGGTCATAGACTCTCTGGGCAATAATCTGTATGAGACGGCGATTCAGGAGTACAGAACAGAGGAAGGATAGAGAGTCAGAAGCAGATTTTGAAGAGATTTGTCGAAAAGGTCTGCGAAACGGTTTCTGCCGAAAGGTTTTGTAAAAAAGCGATTGACAAATAGAGCCTCATTAGGTATAATAATCTTTGCGTCACGGAAGTGACAAAACAGCATATTGGCAGAGTCGCAGTTCGGATTATGGAGAAATACTCAAGAGGCCGAAGAGGCGCCCCTGCTAAGGGTGTAGGTCGGGCAACCGGCGCGAGGGTTCAAATCCCTCTTTCTCCGTTCACTCTGCCAGATAATGTCAGCAGTATCTTAAAAGGATACTGCTGATTTTGTTTTATATAAATAATATTATGTATTATGTGTGGAATAAAAAATCGCAGATTATTAAATGGCTATACAAAGCAGAAGGGTATAAAAATTGACATGATATAACGCTGATGTTATTATAAATACGCTTGAAAGAAGTGTTTATAGAAAATTACAAAAGAGCGAGGCAATAACCATGAGAAGAAAAATATCTACTTTTTTAATAATGTTAGGCATTGTCGGTATTGTCCTGTCAATCAGAGGGGCTGTCGCCAGTGGACGTCCTACTATAAATTTATCTGATTTGGATGCTGATTTTGATAAAGTTGGATATTTTGATATTGTGGAAGCGGATGTCACTTTTTTGCTTGATAATTTTGCCATGGAAGTGACCAGAACCAAATTTGGGATAAAGACAAATGAGAAATTTTTGTATATTCTTCCTGTAATGGATAATCAGCAGGAAGAGATATATTATATAGGGATGATGGTATCAAGAAATGAGAGGGACCAATGTGACAGGATAACAGACCTCACCTATAAATATTTTTTTGAGGAATCACAAAGTATAAGAACTTATTCGATTCATACCTCTGGCTTTGTGGATAAGATGAACAAGAGATATTACAAATTATATAGAGAATGGTTTGAAGAGACCAACTGGTTTGAGTCAGAAGAAGAGTTGGAGAAATATGCATTACCGATATTGTTTGACGTAACAGCGTATCCTGCTGCTTCCAGGAAATTTTTACCATGGAGTATAAGCATCCTTGTGACTGGTGTGTTGCTTATATTGTGGGATGTACTGCCCGCGAAAGTGCAGTCGAGAAAAAGCACAGTATCGAGGAAAAAGACAGGAAATCCATATATTACGCTCAATGGTATTGATTATCCCAGGGAGAAATTGGAACGTGTCAATCTTTGTGTCAAACATGGAGCAAAGGATTTTGCAATAGACGAGTTGGTCAATGTGACAGGAATGAGTGTCGCAGAGGCTGAAGAGATTCTTAAACAATGGCGTAAATATTATAGGGATTGACAGATTGTTGGTGTGTATTTTGGGAGTGTCAGGAAACGAGGGGATATAAATTATATATTGAATGCATATCTCTTAAAAACATCAATAATGAACATCAAAAATATGGTAAAATCTGTTGACAAGCAGAAGAAAAATATGCTATTATAAAATTCCACCGCAAATATTGTTTTCTGCGGTGGAAAATTTTCTAAAAAAGCAGTTGACAAAGCAGAACACTTATGATATTATATCAGAGTTGCCGCTAAGTTGACAACAAAGGCAGGCAAACAGTAAAAAAGCCTGCAAACGCACCTTGACAAATAAACAGCAATGCAACCCTGAAAATTCCAAGAGCGGTAAAAAAC
>JAIDDH010000077.1 GCA_029055435.1 Acetatifactor sp. | reverse complement strand
AGATGTGTATAATAGACATATCTAGTATAATATTTAATATAAAGACAAGTATCGTGAGCGGGGCAAGGCTTGCAGACTATAGGAAGGCAGGGTGGACAGGATGAGAGATAGAGAGCAATATGCGGGAAGATTTTGTGTACGCCTGGCTGCGGCTGCATTAACTATGGTGATGGGCATTGGCCTTGCGGGCTGCGGCGGAAGATCCGATGAGCCGGTTTCGCTGACAGTATGGCATTATTACCACGGCGCGCAGCAGTATGCATTTGACTCTCTGGTGGAGGAGTTCAACAGTACTGTCGGAAAAGAAAAAGGTATTTATGTGCAGGGCATCAGTCAGGGCACAGTGTCCGATCTGGAGACCGCGGTGAGAGATTCTCTGGCGGGCAAAGTCGGTTCCGATGAGATGCCGGATATCTTTTCTGCTTATGCGGACACCGCGTATGAGGTAGAGCAGGCAGGGGCGTTGGCCAATCTGTCGGACTATTTAAGTGACGGAGAACTCGCCGTGTATGTAGATTCCTATGTGGAGGAGGGCAGGATTGCAGCGGATAACTCTCTGCGCATCTTTCCTGTGGCCAAATCCACGGAGGTCATGATGTTGAATAAGACGGACTGGGATGTGTTTGCGCAGGCTACAGGTGTATCCCTGGACGATCTGGCAGACATGGAGGGCGTGGTGTCTGTGGCGCAGGCTTATTATGAGTACACGGACGGCCTGACTCCCGATGTGGCAGATGACGGCAAGGCTTTCTATGGGCGGGATTCCATGGCCAATTATTTTAATATCGGCATGCGGCAGATGGGGAACGAAATTTTTCAGGTGGAAGGCGGGGAGGTCAGTCTGAATCTGGATAAAGCTTCTCTCAGACGGCTCTGGGACTGCTATTATGTGCCCATGGTCAAAGGATATTTCGGGGCATACGGAGTTTTTCGCTCGGATGATGTAACGACAGGGGAACTGTTGGCCTACACGGGCGCAACGACCTCCGTCATGTACTTTCCGGACGTTGTGGAGGCGGATGAGGGAAGATATGATATAGATTATCTTGTGATGCCGGCGCCCGGCTTTGCGGGCGGAGAGCATGTTGCGGTACAGCAGGGGGCGGGCATGGTTGTGTGCAAGTCCGACGAGCGCCGCGAGAAGGCGTCCATCGAGTTTTTGAAATGGTTTACGCAGGCGGAAAACAATTTGGCTTTCTGCGGTGATTCCGGTTATCTTCCGGTCAGAAAAGAGGCGAATGACAGAGCGCTTCTGGACAAGGTAGTAGAGGAGCGGGGCGTTGAGATGTCCCCAAAGACCTATGACTGTATCACGCAGATATTTGACGGGATGTCCGAGATGACTTTATATACCAATAAATGTTTCCGGAATGGTTCCGGGGCGCGAAAAGTTCTGGAATATCATCTTGCGGACAAAGCGCAGGCGGATCGTGCCGCAGTGGAGGAGAAGCTGGCAGCGGGGAGCTCTCTGGAGGATGCCTGTGCGCCATATCTGACGGACGAGGCGTTTGAGGCGTGGTATCGGGACTTTGGCAAGGCTCTGCAGGATGCCGTCAACTGAGCCGTATACCGGAATCGTATAAAATGCTCCGGGTGACCTGACTGAATATACCGGGCGGAATGGGGAGCAATGGCGCAAAAAGAAAAAAAGGATGCGAAAAATAAAAAACAGACAATTTTCAGGATTTTTCTCATACCGCTGGTGGGTGTGATGCTCGCGCAGAGTTTGATTGTCCTCGGGGTGCTTGTCGTTCGCAGGACAAGTGCCATGCTGGAGGATTATTCTGTCAGCATGATGTTGCGCACGGTGGAGAACAGGAAGGTCATTTTGCGCAATGACATGGTCAGATGGGCGTTTGTCTCAAGGCAGGAAGCGGGGATGAATCTTCTGGTGGAGGAGTTCCTGCAGGAAAAGCAGATGACGCTGGATCAGGTTCTGGCCTCTAAGGATATGCAGAACGAATTGCTGGAAAAGATGCTTCCCGACTGCATGGATATTCTGGAAAACAGTCTGACCACAGGTGTCTTCGTAGTTTTGACAGGAGAAGATGCCGAGGGGAAAAACGCTGAGGATGCGGGGGAGTTCAACGGTTTCTTTCTCCGGGATTCAAGTCCGTTGACAGACCCTTCAAATTATTCCGATATCATGATGGAGAGGGGCAGCAAACAGCTTTCCCGGACTTACGGAGTGCCTTTGGATATCTATTGGACCACTGCTTTTTCCATGAGCGGGCAGGGTAAGAGAGCCGAGGAGAATTTTTTCTATGAGCCGTGGCGTGCGGCGCGGGAGAACGGGCATGCGGACTCGGCGGATTTGGGCTATTGGTCGGCGCCTTTTGTGCTGGAGACGAGTAATAGGGATTCCCATGAGATGATAACTTATTCCGTGCCCCTGCGCTATCAGGGAAGAGTGTATGCGGTTATGGGTGTGGAGGTGGCAGTCAGCTATCTGTATGATTATCTGCCGGTGTCGGAATTAGACGAGAACGAGCTGGCGGGTTATGGGCTGGCGATGAGGAATGCAGACGGAAGCTATACGATGATGACGGGGAGGGGAGTGCTTTACAACGCCGTGCATGATTCTGCGGACAGTCTGACAGTGAAAGATACCGCCTTTGAGAATCTGGTGCAGGTGGAGAATACAAAGCTGGGAGCGCAGCATATTTTTGCGGCGACTTTTCCGCTGGAGTTATATGGCGTTCATCCCCCGTATCAGGATACAGAGTGGGTTCTGGTGGGCTTTGGCAGTGAGGATGCGTTGTTCAGCATGAGCCGGACACTTTATCTGTGGACGTTAATCGCTTTGTTTTTCGGACTTGTATTCAGTCTGATAGGCCTTTATTTTGTGGTGCGCAAAATCACCAGTCCTATCATGCGCCTGATGGCATGTATCAGCAAAGGAGAGGCCGGTCTACAGGAATTTTCTCCTTCCAATATTCTCGAGGTGGATTCGCTGCATGATGTGGTGACGGAGCTCACCGCTGCACAGAAGGCTGCGGAGGAGGCACTTCGGGAGGAAAAGGAATTGTACCGGCTGGCATTGGCGACCACAAAGGATACATTTTTTTCCTATGATTTTAATGAGAAGGCTATAGATATTATCAATAATCCCGTTCTGAACGGGCGTTTCAGCTACGGAGAGCATGAATTGGGACCTATCGATATGGAGGCAGTGTACGAGGAGGACCAAGAGCTGCTGCGAGACTTTCTGGAGCGGATGCCGGATGTATGGAATCTGGAGCTGCGCATGAAAATTCCGGGGACATCAGATTATAGATGGTATTTTCTGAATGGAAATGTCCTCCGCGATACCAAGGGCAGTCGCTGGAAGCTGGTGGGCAGCGTTCACGACATTCAGGAGCAGAAGGAGCAGGAGGCAGCGCGGCAGAGGAAGGTCACCACAGACGGCGTGACGGGATTTTTTGCCTATGCCGCGGGTATGCAGCGATTGAGAGAATTGCGAAAAACGGAGCCTGCCGGAGTCATGATTTATCTCATGATGGATAATCTGCGCCGGATGAATGAGCAGAATGGCATTACCTTCGGGGATATGATTCTGGAGGAGTTCGGGCGTATAGTCCGGGACATCGCAGATCACGGGAGCATGCAGATTCGATTTGACGGAAATGAATTCTGCGTATGGCTGCCGGGCGGGACGGAGCAGAAGGCCAAGGAGTTTGTGGAAATTCTGTTCACCCGGGTGAGGGAGCGTTTCCCCTCGGATCTTTTTGAGATTTTGCTCCACGCAGGCATTGCGCTTGGGGACGGGCGCAATCACACGAGGGAGATCGCCAGGATGGCGAAACGGGCACAGATGGCGGCTTCAAAGTCTGTGGAGGAAATGGGATATGCCTGTCATAGCGAACTTACGCCCAAACAGGAGCTGCCGGGGCCCACATGGCGGGGAAAGCAGGTGCTGACTGTGGCGTATGGCGACAATGTCAGTCTGGTATCTCTGGCGCTGACGCTTTTTGGCAAGGGAGAGAATCTTGCCGCGCAGATGTATCTGATGTTCCAGAAGCTGGCGCAGTATTACGATGCCAGCGATGTGCTCCTGAACATGGTTCAGCCGGAGTATCGCACCATGTATCTGGAGTATCAGTGGCATCGGGATACCGCGGCTCAGATAACAGACCATGCGATGCCCTATCGGGAGGAGGAGTGGAAGCTCTTTGTCAGACAGATAGAAAATAAGCGCGTCCTCACATGGCGGGGCGAGGAGGCTCAGGATTCCTTGACGGTGTTCTTCTGCCATGGCGAAGGTTCCGCCTGTGGCTATGCGCTGCCGCTCTATGACAATGGTAACATAATAGGGATTCTGAGTATTTTAAACGGTCAGGCTCCCGAGACAGATCCTGCGGAAGCGGTCAAGAATCTGTTGGAGCTTGGGAGCGTCATTCAGAGTCAGATCACTCAGAGGCGGCATGATATGGCCAGCAGGGCCAAATCGGATTTCCTGTCCCGGATGAGCCATGAGATCCGCACGCCCATGAATGGAATTATCGGCATGACCGCAATAGCCATGCAGCAGAATCAGAGTCCTGAGAGGATTCAGGATTGTCTGCAGAAGATTCAGTTCTCCTCCGGCTATTTGCTGGGATTGATCAATGATATTCTGGATATGTCCAAAATCGAGAGTGGAAAGCTGTATCTGGAGCCGACGGATTTTTCCATGACGGAATTGCTGGAACCCATCGAAGAGATGATCCGTCCTCAGGCGCAGGCTAAATCTATCGTTTTTGTGAAAGATATTCAATTGCTTCACGATTGCTTTGTCGCAGATAAGCTCAGAATCAGTCAGGTGCTGATCAATCTGTTGGGCAATGCTGTGAAGTTTACCCAGGAGCATGGAGAAGTAAGGCTGATTGTCCGGGAGGAGACAACAGAAGATGGGCAGGCAGCAATCTATTTTGCCGTGCAGGACAATGGCAGAGGCATCAGTCCCGAGGACCAGGAGCGGGTGTTCAAGGCCTTCGAGCAGGTGAAGGGCAGCAACACATCGAGCCTGAAAGGGACGGGTCTGGGATTGTCCATCAGCAGCCGTCTCGTTCAGATGATGGGCAGTGCCATCAAGCTGGATAGCCGGCTGGGAGAGGGCAGTACCTTCTATTTCACGGTTTCTGTGCCCGTGGGACAAAAGGTGCAGGAAGCCGCTCAGGAGAAAGAGCAATTGTCCTTTGAGGGCCGCCGGATTCTGGTGGTGGAGGACAATGAGCTGAACTCCGAGATTGCCCGGACGATTCTGGAGGAGTATCGATTCCATGTGGACTGCGTCGGGGACGGCGCTCAGGCGGTGAAATGTATTGCGGAGACAGAACCCGGTTTTTATGATCTGGTTTTGATGGATATCATGATGCCGGTCATGGATGGACTTGAAGCCACCCGGGCAATACGCGCTATGGAGAGGGAGGATTGTCGGACGCTTCCTATCATCGCCATGTCCGCCAACGCCTTTGACGATGATTTAAAGAAATCTGTGGAATGCGGTATGAACGGTCATCTTTCCAAGCCGGTGGAAATGGATAAATTATATAAGATGCTTGAGGATGTTCTTGGAAAAGCTTCTGATTAGCATGGTAAATTTTTTTGCTTGCCATGAGAAGCATTTTGATTTATGATAAAAGAGGTAGGAAATTGGCTCGGAGGATGGAATGAAGATATCTGGCAGGGAGAGAATGTGGTTCCGGGTTCTCGTGGCGGCGCTCGCGCTCTACACGATCAAGAGTATATTTGTGGGGGCGGATATAGACGAAGCATACGGAGTGACGCTGGGCTACCGGCTGGTACAGGGTGACCGGCTCGTGTGGGATATGTGGGAACCGCATCAGACCTCTGCAATCTTTACGGCCCTGTTCATTCGTCTGATTCTCCTTCTTACAGGCGGAAGCCTGCAATTTATGACGGTTCTTTTGAGAGTTTGTTTTTTTCTCGTCCAGATCGGTATTACTCTGTATCTCTGTCGATGTTTGAAAGAATGTCTGCCCTTTCTAAGCAGATGGGAGCAGATACTCTTTGCCATGGTGTACTATATCACAACACCCAAATGCAATTATGTGCCGGAGTACTCTAATCTGCATATGTGGTTTTCCACGCTGCTCGTATTGTTTCTGATGCAGTATTGCAGCAGCGCCTCCCGCAATCACGGCAGGAGCAGGTATCTTGTTCTGGCCGGAGGGATGCTGGCCTGTGATGTTCTGGCCTATCCGGGAATGGTTCTTCTGTATCCCTTTTGTGCAGGAATGATTCTGTGGAAGTCAAATACCGGCAGGAGGCGGCTTGGAGAGCTGGCGGCGTTTACACTGCCCTGTGTACTGGGCGCGGGAGTGTTTGTGGGCTATCTGTTCAGTTATATGAGCCTGCAGGATATGGCATTAGTGCTGCCTGCCATTTTGGGGGACGGTTCTCATCAGATAGGAATTGCGGAGAAACTCGGCGTCTGGGGCGCGGGAATCGGAGAAATCGTTTTGATGACCGCGGGCTGCGGAGCTGTGGCCGTGCTGGTTTTGATTGTGGGCAGAAGGTTCCTGAATTTCCGAAGGCATGGAGTTTTCAGCCCGGAGGATGGCGGGACAGCGGGAAGAGATTGGATAGTGGAACTGGTGGCTGTCTGGTTTGTGGTGCAGACAGTCTTTCAGATATTGTGCTGGCTTGATAGCGATTACAATTCCGGCTATCCGCAGATTGCCTATGTGGCATTGCCGCTGTTTGGCTGGCTGTGCGCAGGCAGATGTGAGAGGAGAGAGCGGACAGGTCTTTTGATGATTGGCTTCTCTCTGGTCAATTATCTGGCGTTGAATCTGTTTTCGAACTGGAAGCCTGCCTGCCTGAACGTGTATCTGGTGGCAGGACTTCTGGGAGGACTGCTCTGCCTGCGGCAGTATTTTCTGGAAAAGCGGGGAGAGGCAGGACTTAAGCTGATACGCGGCATCTGTGTGTTGTTTTTGTTTACTCAGGTGTTCGGGCGGTGTCTTTTGATGATAGGCGGAGACGAGGGAAGCAGCATGACCTTTCAGGTGAGAGGTTTCAGTCGTGAAGGAGTCCGCGGAGGGATTTTTACCTCCTATATGAATTCCTATCGCTATAACAATAATTATGAGCTGTTTCCGGAGATTGTGCCTGAGGGCGGTATGGTGCTGTACTTAGGGCCGTCTGCCTTCTATTATATGATGGGGGATTGCAGGGTGGCAGCGCCCAGCACCATTAGTACGCCGGAGTATGACGAAAGATTCGCGATGTATTATGAATTGCATCCCGAGCGTTTCCCGGATGTGGTGGTGATGGAGAGCTGTTACGGAGATGTGTCCTATTTTGCGGAGGACGCTTATATTTTCACCTGGCTGGAAGAAGAATTTAAGCCTGCACAGGTGGAGGATTATCCCTATGTGCGGGTGTACCGCAGGGAAATCCGGTAATTAGATCAGTGGTAAAAAGTAAGGAGGAATTGCATGAAGAAAAATGGCATCGATTATAGTGATTACGCGGCACTCTGCAGAGAGGCGGATCAGATAGACCTGACATTGTTTGACCGCTATGAGGTACAGAGAGGACTTCGAGATAAGAACGGAAACGGAGTGTTGACCGGACTCACCAATATCTCCAGGATTGAGTCTTTCAAGATGGTGGACGGGGTGAAGACGCCCTGCGACGGTAAGCTCTGGTATCGGGGGTATGACTGCATCGAGCTGGTGAAAGGATTTCGCCAGAAACGGTTTGGCTTTGAGGAAGTGGCTTATCTGCTACTCTTGGGAAATCTGCCCACGGAAGAAGAGTTAAAGCGTTTCTGTCAGGTGCTCTCCGCGGAGAGAACGCTGCCCACCAATTTTACGAGAGATGTCATTATGAAAGCGCCCAGCAGCGATATCATGAATTCCATGACAAGGAGCGTGCTGACGCTGGCATCCTACGACCGGAGCTGCAAGGATACCTCCATTGAGAATGTACTGCGGCAGTGTATGGGGCTGATCAGTCTGTTCCCGGTGCTTGCCGTGTATGCATATCACGCCTATAATCACTATGAGAATGATGACAGCATGTATATCCATCGGCCCTCCAGAAAGCTTTCCACGGCGGAGAATATTCTGATGATGCTGCGCCCGGACAAGAAATATACGGAGCTGGAGGCCAGAGTGCTGGATATTGCGCTGGTATTACATATGGAGCACGGCGGAGGTAACAACTCTACCTTCACCACCCGCGTGGTGACATCCTCCGGATCGGACACCTATTCTGTGATTGCTGCGGCCCTGTCTTCTCTGAAGGGACCCAAGCACGGTGGCGCCAATATCAAGGTGGTGGAGATGATGCGCGATCTGGAGTCCAATGTATCCGATTGGGAGGATGAGGACGAGGTCAGAGGATATCTTCAGAAGATTTTGAGCAAGGAGGCCTTTGACCGAAAGGGCCTGATTTACGGCATGGGACATGCGGTGTATTCATTGTCTGACCCCAGGGCCCAGGTGTTTAAAGGGTTTGTGGAACAGCTTGCGGTGGCTAAGGGACGGGAGAAGGATTTCCGCCTGTATTCCATGATTGAGCGCCTCGCGCCGGAACTCATCGCCCAGAAGTCCCGCATCTACAAGGGTGTCAGCGCCAATGTGGACTTTTACAGCGGATTTGTGTACAGCATGTTGGAGATTCCGCTGGAGATTTACACGCCCATTTTCGCCATCGCTCGCATTGTGGGCTGGAGCGCTCACCGCATCGAAGAGCTGCTCAATATGGATAAGATTATCCGTCCTGCCTACAAGAGTGTTATGGAGGAGAGAGACTATATTCCCATGGAGGACAGGTAAGGCAGGGGGTACATGGATGAAAGATGATATAATGGCAACCAATGCAGAGGCCCAATATGATGAAAAGGCAAAACGCCTGTTGGGGCATAAATATATTCTTGCGTATATACTGATTAAGGCGGTTGATGAGTTTGCAGGAATGCTTCCCGAAGATGTCGTGCCTTATATTGAGGGCGAACCTTTTATCAGTACGATTTCTGTAGAGCCGGGCTTGACAAATGCGACAGAAAAAGAACAAGGACAGCGGATTGTGGGTCTTAATTCTGAAAATGTTGAAATCAATGAAGGGATGGTAAGATTTGACATTGTCTTTTACGTTCGCATGAAGGATGGTCTGTCGCAGATTATAGTCAATATAGAGGCCCAGAAGGATGAGCCCGCAGGGTATGATATCTTAAATAGAGCGATTTTTTATGTAAGTCGTCTGGTTTCGTCACAGAAGGAAAGAGATTTTGTAAACACCAATTATAATGATATAAAGCGTGTATTCTCTATCTGGATATGTATGAATATGAGCGAAAACAGTATGGATTATGTGCATCTGACAAATAATAAACTGTTGGGAACCTATCAATGGCGAGGACGGCTTGATTTGCTGAACATTGTTTTGATTGGTTTATCAAGTGAACTGCCAGAGCATGATGCAAAGTATGAGCTGCATCGCCTGCTGGGCGCATTGCTGTCAATGGATTTGACTGTTGATGAGAAATTAAATATAATTGGAGCAGAGTACAATATCCCGGTTGAAGATAGCATGAGAAAGGATGTGAGCGTTATGTGTAATCTGAGTCAGGGAATTTTGGAAAGAGGTATGGAAAAAGGTATGGAACAGGGTATGCTGCAGCAGTTGTTTTCCTTGGTGAGCAAAAAACTGTTAGGTGTTGAAGACGCCGCGAGAGAAGCGTCCATGTCCATAGATGCTTTTACACAGATGATGAAGAAGGCTGGATATTGAATCTGTTCTATCTTTAATTAGAGTGAATGTCCTCCAAATAATTAGAAACATGTGAATGTCCTATGTGGTTCCTGTGTGAACTGCATAGGGCATTTTTTAGTTATGCAAAATTAAAAAGAAGCCGGGTGTACTACGGACAAGGATATTGACTTTTCGTATACCAATCATCCGTTCAGACATAATAGATACAAAGTATTGCAGTCTGGAGGAGATGTGGTAAAATATGAGAATATGGAGGAAGTTTATGTCAGATACGATGCACAATTATCTGAAAGAGTATGGAGACATCTCCTTTATGGAGCGGCCCATGAACGATGTGGATTCTCTGGTGCTCTGTCAGTTTGTCTATTTAAAATTTGACGGGCTGGTGCCGGAGCTTAGGGAGAGCAGGCGATCTGTCTCGCTGGAGGAGCTTGCCGGACATCCCCAGGCGGAAAAGCTTTTTGCGGACGAGCGCTTTGCGAAGGATAACCGCGAGCTCTTTGAGGATATGCTGGCCGGGAGGCGGTTCCGCAACATGAAGATCAACTGCCATATCAATGTGATTGAGAAGGAATGGGAGACGCAGTTTTCGGCAGCTACGTTTATTCTGGAGGACGGTACCATCTATGTGGCCTTCCGGGGCACGGATGAGACTATTGTGGGATGGAAGGAAGATTTTAACATGGCTTTTCTCTCGCCGGTGCCGGGACAGGCTCTGAGCGTGAAGTATCTGAATATAGTGACGGAGAGGTTTCACAATCCATTTTATGTGGGCGGACACTCCAAGGGCGGCAATCTGGCGGTTTACAGCGCCATGAACTGTGCGGATGTGGTGCAGGAGCGTATCCTTAAGGTCTACAGCATGGATGGACCGGGATTTCGCCCGGAGGTTCTGGAGCAATGCGGCTATGACCGGATTGCGGATCGGGTGGTGAAGCTTCTTCCTCATTCTTCGATGATCGGGATGATTTTTGAGTGGGACACAAGGTATCAGGTGGTGGAGTCCCGCAGCTTTGGGCTGGCTCAGCACAATCCTTACAACTGGAAGATAAAGAATGGGGAGTTTGTTCTGGCGGAGGACATCTACGGACGAGCCCGTCTGGTGGACAATACCATCAATGAGTGGATCTCCTCTCTGGATAATCAGCAGATTAAATTGTTTGTGGACACATTATATCAGGTCATATCGGCCTCGGAGGCGGATGATCTGATTTCCATCACCGCGGACTGGAAGCGCAGCATGACGGGCGTAGTCGCGGCACTGAAAGAAGTGGACGAGGACACCGCTAAGGTACTTCAGGAGATTGTGAAGGGTCTGTTTGAGCTGGCCAGGGTCCGCATGAAGGAGGAGCTTGGTCTGCCATTAAAGAAGACGGCGGAGCAGGCGAAGAGCAGGCGCCGTCCGAAAAGAAGGACAGAAGCGGTACACCCGACAGCGTAGTCTGTGCGGCGTCAAGTCTCTCGGGATGCCATTGTACCCCCAGGATGGGCAGGCTTTCGTGGACGATGGCCTCAGGACATTGATCTATGGGACAGTGCTGGATGACCTGAAGTCCCGTTCCGATTCTGTTCAGGCATTGATGGTGGGCGGAGTTGACCTGTGCGGTCCTGCCGTAGAGAAGATAGAGCAGAGAGCCCGGCTCGATGAGAGTGGGGTGGTAGATATCTTTGCCGGATTCCAGATGAAGGCTTGCGCCCGGCATATCCTGCACAATCGTTCCGCCAAAAGCGGTGTTGATCAGCTGCATGCCTTTGCAGATGCCAAGAACTGGGAGTCTGTGTTTGATGCAGAACTCCAGTGCCTGAAACTGCAGGATGTCCAGTTCTGTGTCCACAGCCCGGGAGCCTTTGTTTTTTTCGCCGAAAAAGGCGGGAGTGATGTCGCCGCCGCCGGGCAGCAGGAGCCCATGGCAGGAGGAAACCTCTTCGGGATTGAAGGTGGTGACGGGCTGGAAAGCGTTTTCTTTTAGAAAGCGCTCGTAGTTGGCAGTGTCTTTTTTTCGGCCGAGAATGGCTATTTTGTGATGTTGAGGCATAGTTTATATGTCCTGACTAAAATGCTATACAGTAATATATGCCGCCGCGGTTATTTTTTGCATGGAAAGCGGAGGGCCGGAGGAGTTTATGATGAACGACAGAGGAACGGTGCGAAAAAGATTATCGGATATGGAGCGGATCAGTCTGAGTCGCAGAGTGGCAGCCCTGCTGGCCTTTTTGCTGCCGGTGACGATTATGCTCGTGATCTTTGCCATAAGGGGAATTTATCCCTTCGGCGGGAGAAGCTTTTTGAGTACGGATTTGTATCATCAGTACATGCCCTTTTTCAGTGAGTTTGCGCGGGCAGTGAAATCTGGGAAGGGGATTTCCTACACTTGGAATGTGGGTGTGGGCTCCAATTTCCTGGCATTATATGTATATTATCTGGCAAGTCCTTTTCACTGGCTGGGGCTTCTCGTGCCGGAGGGATATATCATGGAGTTCCTCACCTATCTGGTGGTGATAAAGATAGGGCTTTGCGGCCTGACTTCCTTTCTGTATCTGGAAGGGAGGGGCCGGCGTGAGAGCAGGGAGACGATGCCTGATGAAACGACGCAGTCCGGTGCGGTCTGCGCGGCGCTGTTTTTTTCGCTGGGCTATGCGCTCTCCGGATTTCTTGCGGCCTATAACTGGAACATCATGTGGCTGGACTGTGTGATTTTGCTGCCGATTATCGTGATGGGGCTGGAGCGGTTGGTCAGAGAGGGAAAGCCGGGGCTTTACTGTGTGGCGCTGGGGCTGTCCATCTTCACGAATTACTATATTTCTATTATGATTTGTATTTTTCTGGTGCTGTATTTTATTTTTCTGTATTGTGCGGAGCGTCATCCCATCCCCGGGGAAGGAGCGGGAAAAGGGGCCCGGGTGGCCGCACATCTCAAGCCGGTGGGGCAGTTTGCCCTGTATTCGCTTCTGGCGGGAGGGATGGCCTCGGTGCTTCTGATACCGGAAGTCTGCGCTATTCTGGCCACGGATTTCGGGGATGTGAATTTCCCCAAGAAGGTGGAGAGTTATTTTTCCGTGCTGGACATGCTGGCCAGACATTGTGTGTCTGTGTCCGTGGAGAAGGGACTGGATCACTGGCCCAATATTTACTGTGGAGCGGGTGTGTTTCTGTTTGTGCCCCTCTATGCCGTGAACGAGAAAATTTCCGCGCACAGGCGGTTTGGCATGTTGGCGCTCGCGGGCATCATCCTGCTGGGCTTTAGCACCAATGTGCTCAATTTTATCTGGCATGGCTTAAATTATCCGGATTCCCTGCCGGCACGGCAGTCCTTTATTTATATACTGCTGATGCTGATTATGTGTTATGACGCCTTTATACATGGGGATTTTGGGGAGCGGGCGCGGAAGGAGCGCGTGGTTCGAGGGTATCTCTTTGCAACGGCGGCTCTGCTTTTGGTGGAAAAATTTGTGGAGCATGACGATTTCCTGCCCGGGGTGGAGTGGCTGACGCTTTTGTTCGTGACAATCTATGCGGCAGTTGTGTATCGCTTATATCATGCAGTGGCATATGAAGAGCGAAAGAGGCGGCGGGCCTGTCTGGCGCTGGGAATCCTGGCTCTGACTGCGATGGTGCTGGAGACGGGTATCAATACTTACTGCACCAGTGTCAGCAATGTGAGCCGATCGGCTTATCTGGAGCATCAGGAGGACTATAAGCTTCTGCATGAATGGGTAGAGCATCAGGAGGACGGCTTCTACCGGATGGAGAAGTTTACGAGAAAGACCAAAAACGATGGCACTTTGGCCGGATATCCCACGGCGTCTGTGTTTTCTTCCACGCTGAATTCGGCTGTGATGGATTTCTATGAGCGTCTGGGCATGCGCCACAGTAAGGTCTATTACGGATACGACGGAGCAACGGCATTCACATCGGCGCTGTTGAATGTGGAGTATCTCTTCGGGGAGTCCGGGGAATATGAAAACAGCCTCTACCGGCTCTGCAATGAGAGCGGCGGCATCAGTCTCTATCATGCGGAGCATTCTCTGCCATTCGGCTATGTGGCTCCTGTGGAGTATGATTTGCCGGAGGGCTTTAAAAACAGCGGCCTGCGGTTGCAGAACCAGATGATTCACGATCTGGGGATAAGCGGGCAGCTCTTTGTCAAGTGCGACAGGGACAGTTCCGGGGAGGATGTGAAATTTTCTGTGCCCCAGGATGGTATTTATTACGGTATTATCACGGCATCAGGAACCAAGAAGGTAAATGCTCTGGGAGGAACGCCGGGAGAGCAGAGCTTTAATGATCTTAAGAATGGCTCTGTGCTGTATCTGGGCCAATTGACGCAGGGCACAACTCTTGTCATCACAAACAGTGATGAGGACGATAAGACGAAGGACGTGGCGGCGGACATCTATCGCATGGACGAAGATGTTCTGCTGGAGGCGCTGGAGGTCCTGTCGGAGAACTGTCTGGAGAATGTGGTCTATGACAGCACCCATCTCTCCGGCAGTCTGAGTCTTTCACAATCCGGCAGACTGATTCTCTCCGTGCCGTATGAAAAGGGCTGGCAGATTATGTTGAACGGGGAGCGAGTGGAGCCCGTGCTCTTTGGGGAGGCTTTTTTGGCTTTTGATCTGGAGCCGGGAGACTATGCGCTGGACATGCACTATGTGCCCTACGGTCAATATGCAGGAATCGCGGTGAGTGTGGTAAGCATTCTCTGCTTTGTAGGACTCACGTTGTTGAGGGCGCGGCGGAGAGGGAAAATGCAGCGCGAGCGGGAAGCGGGAGCGCCCGAGGCAGAGATTCAGGAGATAGCGCAGGAGCCCGTGGAAGAACCTCTGGAGATAATAGAATCGGAACAAAATGATTGAGTGATGTTTATTGGACTGAAAATATGATACCTTCTTATCAGATAAAGGCTCGGATAAAGCCTCAGATAAAAGTGAAACTGATAAGGAGGTATTTTTATGCAGAGAACAGCAATCGGTTTTATCTTTCTCACATTGGCGTTCATCTGTGCGGCGGGATTGTGCGCGGCCTGCACTGTGAGAAGTGAGGAAACGCTTCAGAATCGGGAGAAGGAGAGCTGGTATCGGGATCGGGAGATGCAGCTGCTCTCGGACACCAGGGCGTATCTGAACGGCGGAGGCTTCCGGGACAGCGGAGTCAATCTCACGAGAATTGTGGGCCCGGAGGGTGACAGGAGCTATACCTTTACCATCCACCACAGGCGCATCGACCGGATGGAGGAAGCCGGGCGGCAGAGACTCAAGGAAGAACTGGCAGTTTTGACAGAAGATTTCGTCTGCGCCGCGCCGGGGGAGACCTGTGAATTTCATTATGAATTTTTGATTGTGGAAGAAGGCCTGTAAAATTTGGGCTTTTGGTAACAGTTCGGCCGGAGACATTGCGAGGGCCATATTCAATCGGTGTCGAGGCGGGAGAAGACCCGTCTGCCAAACAATCCCGGTCTCCTCCGGCCGACACTGCTTGAATAGCATTCTCAATATTTTAGGCTGAACTGTTACAAATTGTGGGAAATCCACGAAAGATTTGCATGACATTTGCGGGAAATAGGGGTATACTCTTAATAAAAGCATCTGCGGAGGGCAGAGTCTGAAAGGAGTTTTGCAAATGTCATTTATGCCCAGACCCCATGAAATCTATAAACATTTTAAAGGGAACCTATATCAGATTACGGCAGTGGCGCAGCACACGGAGACGGATGAGCTGCTGGTGGTGTATCAGGCGCTGTACGGAGATTTCAAAACTTATGCCAGACCATTGGAGATGTTTTTGAGCGAAGTGGACAGACAGAAATATCCTGATGCAAAGCAAAAGTATCGCTTCGAGCTTCAGAGCGAGAATCCATACAGGCAGCAGGAGCGGGAGAGCGCGGTAGAATCCGGGAGCGCAGTTGGCGGGAGCACAGTTATGCCCGAAAGCGCGTCTGAGTCCGACAGCGGGGCAGTGGTGAATGTCGCACCGGTCAGGCTGGATAAGCCGGAAAAAGCGGAGGGCGGTGTTGCGGAGGAAGAGCTGCAGATTGATCCTCAGGTGCTGGAATTTCTGGATGCGGATTCTTACGAGCAGAGGTTAAATATTCTGGCGGGGCTGCATCACCGCATCACCGACGATATGATTACTACCATGGCGGTGGCTTGTGATATCGAGGTGCCGGAGGGGGATACGCAGGAGCGTTATGCGTCGCTGAAATCCTGTCTGCTGACACTGGAAAAGTACGAGTGCAACCGACTGCGCCAGGGCAGGGACAGCCGCGTTTTCTGATTGGACGGCTCCCGATTGCAGGTTGATTTCCGCGAGGAATCAATCTTGAGAAAGGAGCGGGCTATGTCCAGGAGAGTGCAGGATAAATCAAGTAAAATGGTGATAGGAATCTCTGCGAGAGCGCTTTTTGACACGACCAAGGAGCATGAGATTTACGAGAAACAGGGAGTGGAGGCTTACTGCCGCTATCAGGTGGCTCATGAGCTGGAGGCCATGCGGCCCGGGCCGGGATTCGGATTGATCCGCTCTCTGCTGGCGCTGAATAAAGCCGGCGGGGAGGAGCTGGTGGAGGTCATCATCATGTCCCACAACAGCCCGGATACTTCCTTGCGTGTATTTAACACGATCCGGCATTACGGGCTTCCGATTACCAGGGCGGTGCTGGTGAGCGGCGCATCGCTGGCCCCTTATCTGGAGGCTTTTCATACAGACCTCTATCTGTCGGCCTGTGAAGAGGATGTGCAGTGCGCCATCGACAGCGGTATCGCCGCCGGAATCGTCTGTACCGAGAGGGGCGGAAGTTTTGATGTGAATGCGGCGGGCGAGCCGGCGCAGATACGCATTGCCTTCGACGGAGATGCAGTGCTTTTTACGGATGAGTCGGAGCGGATTTTTCAGACGGACGGACTGCATGCCTTTGAGGAAAACGAGGAGCGGAATGCCAGAAAGCCGCTGGCGGAGGGACCATTTGCCAATTTCCTGAGAAAATTATCCGATCTGCAGAGGAAACTGTCCGACGGAGCGGGAGGATATTGCCCTATCCGCACTGCGCTTGTGACTTCCCGGAGCGCTCCGGCTCACGAGCGGGTAATCAGGACTTTGCGTTCATGGAATGTGCGCGTGGACGAGGCCTTTTTTCTGGGCGGCATGGAGAAGAAGGCGGTGCTGGCGGCCTTTGGGGCACAGATATTCTTTGACGATCAGTCGGTACACACTCTGAGCGCGGCGCAGGCTGTCCCGGCAGCCCGGGTGCCCTATCGCAACATCAAAAGGAGAGACAGTTTTACCGATGAGATATCAGACAATCGAGCAAGCTGAGTTTATAGAGCGCCCCAATCGTTTTGTGGCCTATGTGAAGCTTTTGGGAGCGCGCGTGAAGGTGCATGTGAAAAATACGGGCAGATGCAGGGAACTGTTAAAGCCCGGCGCGCAGGTCTGGCTGGAGAGAAGCGGCAATGAGCAGCGCTCCACAGCCTATGACTTGGTGGCTGTGGAAAAAAACGGGCGAATTGTCAATATTGATTCCCAGGCGCCGAATAAGGCCGTTGGTGAATGGCTCCTGAAAGAGGAGCTGTTTCCCGGCCTTATTTCTGTACGTCCGGAGACGGTGTTCGGTAAATCCAGATTTGATTTTTATCTGGAGACGGAGTCGGAGAAAGTATTTTTGGAGGTCAAAGGGGTCACACTGGAAGAGAACGGCGTAGTGCGTTTCCCGGATGCGCCATCGGAGCGGGCGGTGAAACATCTGGAGGAGCTGATTCAGGCCAGGGAGGAGGGCTACAGGGCCTGTGTCGTCTTTGTCATTCAGATGAGGGGCGTGCGGTATTTCCTTCCCAATTGGGATACGCACGGGGCTTTTGCGGAGACTTTGATCAGAGCGAGGGATGCGGGTGTGGAACTGTATGCCTACGACTGTGATGTGACGGAGCAGAGTATGGATATCTGCGGGAAAGTGCCTGTTTTTCTGAGGGAGGAGGAAGTTTGCGAAGGATTTGGAAAAGATTCGGAAAATCCTAATAAAAACTTAAGAATAGGAAGCCTTTTTGCTATTCCCCAACCGCTCCTAAACTGGTATGATAGTAACAGGCGTATTCTGCCCTGGAGAGAAGAGCCGACGGCCTACCGGGTGTGGGTGTCGGAGATTATGCTGCAGCAGACCAGAGTAGAGGCCGTAAAACCTTATTTCGGGCGGTTTATGCAGAGGCTGCCCGATGTGGAGGCTCTGGCTGCGGCGGACGAGGAGACGCTGTTAAAGCTCTGGGAAGGGCTTGGATATTACAATCGGGTGCGCAACATGCAGAAGGCGGCCCTTCGGCTCATGGAGGAGTATGACGGACGGCTTCCGGCGGATTATCAGGCGCTTTTGAAGCTTCCCGGAATCGGCAGCTATACGGCGGGGGCAATCGCATCCATCGCCTATGGATTAAAGTGTCCTGCGGTGGATGGCAATGTGCTACGGGTGCTCTCTCGCGTTCGGAAGGATGGGCGGCTGATTACGGACGCAAAGGTAAAGAAAGCGGTGGAGCAGGAGCTGCAGGAGGTTATGCCGATGGACAGGCCGGGAGACTTCAATCAGGCAATGATGGAGCTCGGAGCCTGCGTCTGTGTGCCAAACGGTGCGCCTCACTGTGAGGAATGTCCTCTTTCGGCGCTCTGTATGGCATATCGGGACGGGGACTGGGCTGAATATCCCAGAAAGGCGGCCCCGGGAAAGCGGAGTATTGAGGAGAAAACGATCCTGGTCATACAGGATGCGGATCGCACAGTAATCCGTAGACGGCAGGGCGGCCTGCTGGCAGGGATGTATGAATTCCCGTCCATGGAGGGATTCTGTGCGGCTGAAGAGGTTGCCGGATATCTCGCAGAGAAGGGCCTGAAGGCAATACGCATTCAGCCTCTGGAGGAGGCAAAGCATATCTTCAGCCACAGGGAATGGCATATGCGGGGGTATCTGGTCCGTGTGGACGAGCTGGAGCCTGCGCGGCCGGACGAAGAAAGCGGGGATACCGGGGACTGGCTGTATATCAGGCCTGAAGAAACCCGGGAGAAATACCCGATTCCCGCAGCCTTTGCAGCTTATACGAAAATATTGAGCATCAGGCTCGGAAGAGAGAATTTTAAGGAGGAGCAGTTATGAAACTGTTATCGATTGCGATTCCCTGTTTCAATTCAGAGAATTACATGAGAAAATGCATCGAGTCCCTCTTGGTGGGGGGAGACCAGGTTGAGATTCTGATTGTGGACGACGGTTCTGAGAAGGATCGTACGGCAGAAATTGCGGATG
>JAIDDH010000076.1 GCA_029055435.1 Acetatifactor sp. | reverse complement strand
ATGTAATAGTTGCTACGAAGTTCCTTCCGCGGACTAAGGAAGAAATAGAATCAAATATTTCCGGGCAGCAGCATATCGCTAAAATGATTGACAGAAGCCTTCAAAATCTCGGAATGGATTATGTTGATCTCTACATCTATCATATGTGGGATTATCAAACGCCGATCTATGATGTTTTAGAGGGGCTGTCAAATGCGGTTAAGGCGGGAAAAGTCAGATATACAGGCATTTCAAACTGCTATGCGTGGCAGCTTGCAAAGGCTAACGCTCTTGCGGAAAAGGAAGGTTTTCCTAAATTCGTATCTGTTCAGGGACACTACAACCTGATCTTTCGCGAAGAAGAAAGAGAGATGACTCCTTTCTGTTATGAGGATAATATTGCGCTTACGCCTTACAGCGCACTGGCAAGCGGCAGACTGTCACGAAAACCGGGAGATGTCAGCAAAAGGCTGCTGGAGGACAGTTACGCAAAATTCAAATACGACGCGACAAAGGAGCAGGACGAGATCATCATTTGCCGGGTACAGGAAATTGCGGAAAACAGGGGCGTGACCATGACTGAGGTTGCTCTTGCATGGCTGCTTACAAAAGTGACGTCCCCCGTTGTGGGAGCAACTAAACTGCACCATATTGAAGATGCCGCAAAGGCAGTGGAGCTGGTTCTTACAAACGAAGAGATTTCGTTTTTGGAGGAACCTTACTCACCTCACGCATTGGCGGGGGTTATGGCTCAGAACAAGCCCGAAAACTCATTGAAAAACCATGTGTGGTCTGCGGGCAATCAAAAAATATAAAAATGAGTAAAGCCGTTTCGGATAAGGATTACGGTAAATTGAAACGATAGATCCCACAGCTCTCCGGAATGCGCTCGATGGGGTGGATGCCGTATGTTTTTATTTGTTCCGCGGTAAATCCGAATGAATACAGTATGGTACAGCTTATGGCAATTAAAATTTTGTTATTAAACAAACCGAGAAAAGGTGTATCTTATGAGTAATACAACTTATGATATAAATGTTATGCGCAATATTATTTTGGATAGTCAGCACTTGCTGAAGAAAAGTTCCGGCTGTATAGAGGATATCGTATCGGACATTTGTGGATTGCAATATGACCCGAATCCTACCATACAGCTAAATCAATATATGATGCTTTGGAACAGAAAAAAAGATTTTAAGGCGGAACAATTGGATATTGCGGCATATAAAGATTTTAAGGTCGTTGAAACGTGGACGTTTAAGCGTAATATGTTTCTTATACCAAGTGATGAGTATTCGTTGTATAAGCATGCTACAAAAGGTATTGTGAGATGGGGAGATTCCGACGAAAGCTGGCTTGCGGCGGGAGATAGCCCCGAAATTCAGGCTGCGGAAAAGAAATTAAAGGAAAGCTTGATAGAATTCGACGGATTGACTGCGAATCAGATCTGGGAGAATCTGAATTTATCTTATGAATGGGATAAATATAGGCGAGAACACGACCAAAGCTATAATTTGCCTATATTCCGTGCTTTTTACAGATTAGTTCGAAGAGGAGATCTTTTGACCTGTGGCAGAAATCCGGGAACTTTCAGAGAACCTGTTTATATTCTAAAAGAAAAGATAGGCTTCCCCGATTGGACTAATGACTCTATTGGTGAAAAACAAGCTATAAAATGTATCGTTGAAAAACTAATAGCTTCATTGGGAGTAACCGATCCGGTTCATGTTTCTCATATATCCGGGTTTAAGACCGCTGATATTCTGCCTGTTTTTGAAGAGTTGGAATCCGAAAAGAAGATATTACGGCTTTCATATAAAATCGGTCGTAAATATTACTATATCCATTCGTCCAAAATACAGCTTCTGAATGAAAAAGCAGCC
>JAIDDH010000075.1 GCA_029055435.1 Acetatifactor sp. | reverse complement strand
TCCCAATATCGTGAAGGCCATACACAAGGAGAACGGCGGGCACGGTTCCGCGGTGAACGCGGGAATCGCCAATGCCACCGGGTTGTATTTCAAGGTGGTGGACAGTGACGACTGGGTGAAAAAAGAGGCTTATCTGGAAATCCTTGAAAAGCTGGAGGAGCTTGCGGGAGGCGACACCGTGCTGGACATGCTCATCAGCAATTTTGTCTATGAAAAGGAAGGCGAGAAGCGCAAGAAGGTCATGCATTACAGACATATTCTTCCCCGGGATGAGATGTTTACATGGAAGGACTGTCATCATTTTATGAAGGGGCATTATATTCTGATGCATTCGGTGATTTTCCGCACCAGACTTTTGAAGGATTGCGGAGTACAGTTGCCGGAGCACACCTTTTATGTGGACAATCTCTATGTGTTCGAGCCTCTGCCCTATGTGAAAAACATGTATTATATGGATGTGAATTTTTACCGCTATTATATCGGCAGAGAGGATCAGTCCGTGAACGAGAGTGTGATGATCGGGCGTATTGACCAGCAGTTAAAGGTCAATCGGCTGATGATCGATTATCTGTCGGAGCACAAATCGGAGATTGTCAGAAATAAGCGCATGTATCAATATATGCGCAATTATCTGGAGATTATCATGACGGTGTCATCCGTATTGCTGATCCGCTCCGGCACAGAGGAACATCTGGAGATGAAAAAAGACCTCTGGAAGTATCTGAAGGATAAGGACAAGGGACTGTATTTTTATATGAGACACGGAATCATGGGCGGAACCATGAATCTGCCCGGCAGGAGCGGACGAAAGATCTCGGTGGACGCTTATCGTATCTGCCAGAAAATCTTTAAATTCAACTGATGGGATACACAATGGATGTAACTGAATTAAAATGACTGCTGACAAAACAGCGCCGGGATTTGCGTCCCGGCGCTGACTTGCGTTTTGATTTAATTTAGAAATTTAATGGATAATAATTTAGCGCACGATCTGAGGTTTTGCTTTTTTGCGCTCCCGTGCGGCTCGCACGGCCAGAACCAGGTCAAAGCGGTATACAACCACATACATCACTGCAGCCATACAGAAGGCTGTGAGCACATCGAACATCGAGTGCTGCTTGATGAAGACGGTGGACATGATAATGGAGCATGCCAGTACAAAGGAGGCAATTTTGATCCCTTTTTTATCTGCCAGTTTTTCGCTGCGCATAATGGCGAAATGTGCTCCCAGAGAATTGTAAACGTGGATGCTGGGCCACAGATTGGTGGGAGTGTCCGTCTGCCAGAGGGATGCAACCATCTGTGTGAAAATATTGTCTCTGGGCATAACGCTCAGCCGCAGATGGTGGCCGTTGGGCCAGAGGGTGGAGATAATCAAAAAGACGGTCATCCCGGTAAACAGGAACACGCAGGTTCTGTAGTAGTTGGTCTTATCCGTGAAAAACTGATACAGCACCGTGGCGGATACATAGGCAAACCACAGGAAGTACGGGATGACGAACACCTCCAGAAAAGGTATGTAATCATCCACAGCCATATGAATCACGCGATAATGCGATGTGACGCTTTTTTCCAGATGCCAGAACCACAGCCAGTAAATCATGCCGTAGATGATCAAAGGCAGTGCATGTCGGTATTTTAACAGAAAGTCTTTACATTTTTCATACTTTACATTCTTCATATGAATAATCCTCCCCTTGGGAAAGTCCCCCGGACAACATATAGTATAATCTAATTGCTGAAAAAAGCAATGTCTTTTTGAGAATCTTATAGGAATCTTTAGGATTCTTAAGAATTTTAAGAAATTTGGGACTTCCTATTTGGAAGATATTGTATTATAATACAGGTGGAACGACATCGGCTCACAGTCAAGGGCACATCCAGGACCTGTCTTTTGAAACAATCCCTTACGGAATTATATGAATATGGAATGAATGATATAAATCATTGAAGATAAATAAGCGGCAGATGCTGCATTGAGAGGTGTTGACGGGAGGTATTTATGAGAGAAAAGTATGAATCACTGGCATTGTTGCAGTTGAAGGAGCTGGCCAAGGTTCGCGGTCTGAAGGGCACCTCTGCCATGAAAAAGGCGGAGCTGGTGGAAGCTATGCTGGCGGAGGACGAGCGTCAGAAGAAGCTTGCAGAGACGGCTTCCGCACAGGCTGCCACATCGGGCACAGCGCCCGCGGCAAATGCAGTCTCCGGGGCAGCGGTATCAAGCGCAGCTCCCGCAGTGAATCCGGTTCCTGCGGCAGCGTCAAACTCAGCGGCAGTGCAGAGTGAGTCTTCCGGGCAGAGCCGTGTTCAGGAGACCTGTGAGGAGGGCAGCCAGATCCCCAAGGATCTGGACAGCGGTCTGGAGGCAAGGGGCATTCTCGAAGTCATGCCGGACGGCTACGGTTTTATCCGCTGTGAGAACTATCTGCCCGGCGAGAACGACGTCTATGTGGCGCCCAGCCAGATCCGCCGTTTCGGCCTGAAGACCGGCGATATCCTCTGCGGCAATAAGCGGGTGAAGACTCAGCAGGAGAAGTTCAGCGCCCTTTTGTTTGTGCGCTCCATCAACGGTTACACTCCGGACGAGTGCGCGAAGCGCAAGAATTTCGAGGATATGACTCCTATTTTTCCCAATGAGCGCATCAAACTGGAGACTCCGGGCTGCGGTGTGGCCATGAGAGTCATGGATTTGGTGAGCCCTGTGGGAAAGGGACAGAGAGGAATGATCGTGTCACCGCCGAAAGCCGGCAAGACCACGCTCTTAAAGGAGGTGGCAAAGTCCATTCTGCGGTCGAATCCGCGGATGCATATGCTGATTCTTCTGATTGACGAGCGTCCTGAGGAGGTTACTGATATCAAGGAGGCCATTGTCGGCCGGAATGTGGAGGTGATTTACTCCACCTTTGACGAACTGCCCGAGCACCATAAGCGTGTGTCTGAGATGGTGATTGAGCGGGCGAAGCGCCTTGTGGAGCATAAGAAGGATGTGGTGATTCTTCTCGACAGCATCACCCGTCTCACAAGAGCTTACAATCAGGTGGTTCCCCCCAGCGGCAGAACTTTGTCCGGCGGTCTTGACCCGGCGGCACTGCACATGCCGAAACGCTTTTTCGGCGCGGCGCGCAATATGCGGGAGGGCGGCAGCCTGACGATTCTGGCCACTGCGTTGGTGGAGACTGGCAGCAAGATGGATGATGTGGTCTACGAGGAGTTTAAGGGAACCGGCAATATGGAGATGGTATTGGATCGCAAACTCTCCGAGAAGCGTATTTTCCCTGCCATCGATCTGGCGAAATCCAGCACCAGAAGAGAGGATCTGCTGTTAGACAGCGAAGAGCTGGAGGCCATCAATATCATGCGCAAAGCGCTGAACGGAATGAAATCCGACGAGGCCACGGACCGGATACTGGATATGTTTGCCCGCACGAGAAATAATGCGGAGTTTGTCAATATGGTCAAGAAAAACAGATTTATTTAATTTAGGTATTGCAAGCTCTGCTTGTCTGTGTTACAATAATACCGCTGTTTGTGGTTCCATAAGCAGTGCGGATGAGAACAAAACTAATACACGATATTTGCATAGAGAGGTGAAAGCATGAAAGAAGGAATCCATCCCCAGTACTATCAGGCGACCGTTACCTGCAACTGCGGCAACACATTCGTGACCGGCTCTACCAAGCCCGAGATTCACGTGGAGGTCTGCTCCAAATGTCATTCATTCTACACAGGTCAGCAGAAAACTGCAAGAGCTGACGGACGCATTGATAAGTTCAACAAGAAATACGGTGTCAAATAAGAATGCAGGCGAAAGGTTGAGGTATTTCTATCTCAACCTTTTTTGTCTTAACCTTTTTTATCATTCCCGGGAAAATCTTATCATAAGGAGAGGCCGGGAGAATTAGAGGAAAGCAGAACAGGAACAGTTATGGCAAGAAAGAAAGGTAATCGTTACTCCGGAATCGGCGGACAGGCCGTCCTGGAGGGCGTTATGATGAAAAATAAAGAGCGCTACGCCATTGCGGTGCGCAAGCCCGACGGCGAGATCGATGTGGAGCTGGAGAATTATCAGGAGCTGGTGCATGGCAATAAGCTGAAAAAGCTCCCGCTGATTCGGGGAGTATTTAATTTTCTGGACTCCATGATTCTGGGCACGAAGGCTCTGAACCATTCCGCATCCTTTTATGAGGAGGAAAGCAATGGGAAGAAGTCCGGGCAGACATCAAATGGCGGCAGCGGCGAGAAGCTGATGAATCTGCTGGTGGCGCTTTTTTCTGTGGCGCTGGCAGTGGGCATTTTTATTGTGCTGCCCTATTTCATTTCCTCTTTTTTTGAGAGATATATCAGGAATGCGTCCCTGTTGGCAATTCTTGAGGGTTGTATCCGCATTCTGATTTTTCTGCTCTATGCATGGGGCATCAGCGCCATGCAGGATATCAGGCGTCTGTATCAATACCATGGAGCCGAGCATAAATGTATCAACTGTATCGAGAAGGGACGGCCCCTCACCGTACACAATGTGATGAGAAGCTCCAGACTGCACAGGCGTTGCGGCACAAGCTTTATCTTCTTCGTGCTGTTGGTGAGCATTATCCTGTTTTTCTTTATCAGGGTGGACAATGTGGTGGAGAAGGTGGTGCTCCGCATCTTGCTCATGCCTGTGGTGGCCGGAATCTCATATGAACTGATCCGTCTGGCGGGGAGGAGCGACAATATTATTGTGAAGATTTTATCCGCGCCGGGCATGTGCATTCAGCGGCTGACGACCAGAGAGCCGGATGCGCAGATGGTGGAGGTGGCCATCGCCGCAGTGGAGGCTGTGTTTGACTGGAAATCCTATCTCAGACAGAATTTTGGCTATGAGGTGGACGATTCCGCAGAGGCCGGGGAGCCGTCATGATTTACAGAGAGTGTTATGATTGGGGAAGAGCTGCTCTGGAGACGGCGGGAGTTCCGGAGGCGGAGCTGGACGCCAGACTGTTATTGGAGTATGTCTGTGAGACGAATCGGAATACACTGTTGGCCCACGGAGACCGGGAGGTGACGGCGGAGGAACAGAGCCGCTATGAATCGCTAATTGCCCGACGGGCAGATCGGATTCCCTTGCAGCATCTAACGGGCGTTCAGGAGTTTATGGGGCTGACCTTCCGGGTGAATGAACATGTGCTGATTCCAAGACAGGATACGGAGATTCTGGTGGAGGAGGTTATGAGGAAGCTGCACGACGGGATGCGGATTCTGGATATGTGTACCGGAAGCGGCTGTATTCTCATAAGCCTTCTGCATTATTCCAACGGATGTGACGGCGTGGGAGCTGATATCTCCCGGGAGGCGCTGGAGGTAGCCGAAGAAAACGCAAAACGACTGCTGGGTTCTGAGCAGTCTGTTCGATTTAGGCAGAGCAATCTGTTTGAGGCGATATCCGGTAAATATGAGATTATTGTCTCCAATCCACCCTATATTGAGCGGGGAGAAATCCCCGGACTGATGCCGGAAGTGCGGGATTATGAGCCGGTGACGGCTTTGGACGGCGGAGAGGACGGACTGGACTTTTATAGAGAGATCATTAGAGAGAGCAGAGAGTATCTGGCGGGCGGCGGAATGTTGTTTTTCGAGATCGGCAGCAGTCAGGGAGCCGATGTGCAGGAGTGTATGAGACAAAACGGTTTTGTGGAGACTGTGATTGTGAAGGATTATTCCGGTCTGGACCGGGTGGTCTACGGCACATGGCTCGCGTGAGAGTAAACTGTTTTTTGTGTGGAGGATATTATGTTTGACAGATTAGAGGATTTATTGATTCGATTTGAGGAGATTCTGGGGGAGCTTCATGAGCCTACCGTTGCCAACAATCAGGAGCGTTTCCGCAAGCTCATGAAGGAGCAGAGCGATTTGACGCCCATCGTGGAGGCCTATAAGGAGTATAAAAAGTGCAGACAGGATGTCGAGGACTCGCTGGCCATGTTGGATGAGGAGAGCGACGAAGAGATGCGTGATATGATTAAAGAGACCTTAAACGACAGCCGGAACCGCGTGGAGGAGCTGGAGCAGGAGCTTAAGATTCTGCTGCTGCCCAAGGACCCCAACGATGACAAGAATGTGATCGTGGAAATCCGTGCCGGTGCGGGCGGAGATGAGGCCGCGTTGTTTGCGGCTGAGATTTATCGCATGTATGTGCATTATGCCGAGGGAAGACGCTGGAGAGTGGAGACCATGAATGTGGACGAGATCGGCATCGGCGGCATGAAGGAAGTTCAGTTTATGATAAACGGGCAGGGAGCGTACTCTGTGATGAAGTATGAGAGCGGCGTGCATCGCGTGCAGCGTGTGCCCGAGACGGAGAGCGGCGGCCGTATCCATACATCTACCATCAGTGTGGCGGTGATGCCCGAGGTGGACGAGGACATCGATATCAAGATTGAAGACAAAGATATCCGTATAGATGTGATGCGTGCCTCCGGC
The DNA here is from genome assembly GCA_029055435.1 of Acetatifactor sp. Lineage (GTDB taxonomy): Bacteria > Bacillota > Clostridia > Lachnospirales > Lachnospiraceae > Acetatifactor. The sequence goes on along the minus strand of JAIDDH010000075.1, from coordinate 4,219 downwards.
AATGGCGGACAGTGCGTAAACACCACGGATTCTGCGGTGCGCCTGACACATTATCCCACGGGCATTGTGGTCTACAGCCAGACCGAGAAGTCACAGATACAGAACAAGGCAAAGGCATTTGCCCTGCTGAAGGCAAAGCTCTATGATATCGAGCAGCAGCAGCGCCATGACGCGGAGGCGGAGCTTCGCCGCAGCCAGATTGGAACCGGCGACCGCTCGGAGAAGATCCGCACCTACAACTTCCCTCAGGGTCGCGTGACGGACCACCGCATCGGCCTGACAATCTACAAGCTCGATAAGGTTATGAACGGCGACATCCAGGAAATCCTGGACGCCTGCATCGCAGCCGATCAGGCGGCTAAGTTAGTAAAAATGAATGAAAACTAGAAGCCGCCTGGTCGGCTTGGATCAAGGCGGCTAAATTAGTGAAGATGAACGAGAACTAGAAGCCGCTTGGCAGGCTTGGACTGAGGCGCTTAGGCCGGGGAGAAATCCCCGGCTTTTACTGTAGATTGACGTTTATATCCATGTCCCGGCTGCCGATGTACATATCCCGGTTGCCGTCCAAGGTGTGATATTTAATGATGGTGTAATCCTGATATTGATACAGTGCACTCCCGCCATCATCATAAGAGAGTTCTTCGACGATGCCATTCTGCACATCCTGATTAGCGCGGACAAGGAGGGCGTTCAAGGCGATTTTGCCGCTTTCCAGAGCTTCTGCCAGCGACATGGTCTGGTCGTCAACGCTCACGGTGACATCGGATATTCCGTAATAGTAAAGCCCCTCGCTGATCATGGTTTTCTTTTTGGCTTCAGAGTTTTCAGCCGGTATGACGGAGAGCTCAAAACCGCGAAACCCATCTGTGGAAATATCGTCTGTAGTAATCTCAAAGTCTGATCTCAAAGCAAGAGTCTCATAATAATAGATTACAACCCGACGCCCTTCCCCGTAAAAATAATCATAGTGTTCTGAAGGGTAGTTGATGGTGAATCTGTCGGACAATTGCCGTTCCTCCTCATTTTCATCAGGTTCCACAATCATATAGGCGGAGGTCTCCTCAATGACGGTTCCGAGAAAGCTGTGTTCCACGGTGCTGTCAATTTCCGAAGGCATTATTTCCGCCTGGGATGTCGGTTCGAGAGAGGCATCATCTTTGTTCTCGCTGATATCGCGTTGATTACTTATGATGATTTGACCGTCATTGTCAGCGGTATCCGGTCTGCCTGCGCATCCTGCTGATAATAGGATATAAAACAGTATAAAAGGTAATACAATCTGTTTTCTCATCTGAAAATCCTCCATGTGGTCAGTTTATTCTTATATTTATAGACGAGAGAATTTCTGAAAGGTTTCATAAAACTATGGAAGCTATGTATAGATAGAAAATTAATGCAACTCAAGCGCTTTTATGTTATAATAAACTTTATATATCTGTGTCCAGAATGAATCGTTATGATGAGAAGGCCGAGTATGAATTTCGGAGATAATCATGGGTAATCAGGGGAGGCAATATGGATATTCAGGAAATGTTCTTGATACTTGGATTGGATGAGACGACAGATGCCGATCTTATCAGAGCGGCATATCTTAAGAAATTAAATACCGTAAACCCTGAGGATAATCCGGAGGGCTTTAAGAGGCTGCGCAGAGCATACGAGGAAGCGCTGCTGTATGGGAAACGGCAGGTTAAGCTTAAGGAGGAGCCGTCAGATAATCCGGTTGGAATATTCCTGCACAAAGCGGAAGAAATCTACCGCTCAATCTCACGAAGGATTGATAAAGCGGAGTGGGAGAAGCTGCTCAAGGATGACATTTTGGACGATCTGGATATGGGGGAGGAGACGAAGTGGCGTCTCTTTGCCATGCTGGCAGATAAGTTTCGTCTTCCGTCAGATATTTGGCGGATTTTGGACCGTGTCTTCGGAATCGTGCAGAATGAGCAGTCCTTCAAGGAACATCTGAATGTCAATTTTGTGGATTTTATGATTCGTAATATTGTGTCCAATACGGAGGAAGGTCATTTTACTTATGACAGATTTGAAGGAAGGGACCAGGCCGATTATGATACCTTTCTGGATGCGTATTATAAGCTCAGACGCCTCCTTGACATGAGAGAGCCGGAGGACAGAGCCGAGTGGGAGAAGGAAATCTCCAGGCAGGGGGCCTTTTTGGATTCGCTGGATATTTCCCATCCGAGATATGTGATGGAAAAGGCCCGTATTTGCATGAACCGCGGAGAGAAAGCGGAGGCGGAAGAAATGGTCCGTGAAGTACTTGCACAGGAGAACGGACCGGATAAGGATCCGTATGTCCTTCTGGGGGGAGCAAGGATACTTTTGCCCTGCGGATACAGCGATGAGGCGGAAAGCCTGCTGCGGGAGCTGCTGGAACAGGAGAATTTAGACAACAATCTGATTTACATGGCATCCTGGAACATGGCAGAAATATGTTTTGGAAGGAATGATCTGGCTGAGGCCAGAACCTATGTGAGAGCGGCGCGCCAGTGTTATAATACGCGGGAAGCAGTGGAACTGGAAAATGAAATCAGCAGGGCAGTGGTCGCTCTCTATACTGGGGAGAGGAAAGATTCGCTGACAGAGGAAGACGGTCTGCTTTTGGCAAAGGTATTTATACAGTTGAATCAGGAGGAGCAGGGATTGGCTTTCTTTGCGGAACATCCTTTGCTTGAGGCGGATACGGCAGCGTGCCATATGCTGAAAGGTTTGCTGTCATTGGGATGCGGCGAGGCGGAGCGGGCGCTGAATGAGGCGGAGGCATATAGAAGGTGCTTGTTGGCCGAGGGCAATGACGTGGTGCCGGAAACAGAGGAGGATGAGAAGAATGAAAAGAAGACTCAGGAGCTGGCACAATCATGGCGGATGGAGGCGCAGGCTTTACAACAGCTTTATTTGAAATCTAGGGACGAGGGCTCGGAGGAGGCAGCTCTGCTCAAAGACAGAGCCATGAGCGCTCTTGATACGGCGATTTCTCTTTGCCCGGATGAGGTATCCTTGCTGGCTGTGAAGGTAGTATTTTTGAATGATATCGGGGATTATGAGCAGATGGTTGAAGTGTGCAGGCAAATCATTAAACTGGCCCCGTCGGATTTCTATGCATATTATTACCTGCAGGATGCATGTGTGAAGCTTGACAGGGCGCAGGAAGTGGTGGATGCATTTTATGCGGCCCGCAAAATATATGATAAGATGCCGCGGATTTATGAACATGCGGTCACGATATTTATCAGATACAGACAATATCGGGATGCGTCCCATGTACTGGAGCTGGCGGGAGAATCCGGCGTGGCCTCGCAGACACTCTCCCTGCAGAAGCTTAAAGTAATGCGTCTGACGGTGACGGACGAGGAGTCTTTCAGACAGGCGGATCGCTATGCGGAGGAACTGATCGCGGAGTTGGGGAATGTAATGGGGCAGTCCGGGACAGAGGCGGAGGACGAAACGGTCGGGAATCTTGCCGAGGCTTATCTGCAGCGTTGTTATCTGTATGACAGCCCTAAGGCCGGGCATATCGATTGGAAAGAACGGCTGGATAAGATGGAGCAGTGGGCAAAGGAGGCTCTCGATATCTCTGACAACGTGAATATGCGTTATTTTCTGGGAAGATTATATTGTCAGTACAGGGAGGACACGAAAAAAGCTCTCGAACAGTTAAAAATCTGCGAGGAGCGTGGAATGACATTTCCATGGCTGTTTCATTATATCGGAGCCTGCTATCGTGAAGAAAAGAAATTGAATGATGCCATTGCCTATGAAAAAAGAGCCCTGGAGGGATATCCGGAGGAGGAAGAATTTATTTATACGCTGTCATGGCGTTATCGTGAGAAATTCGTGAACACCGCCCAGAAAGAATATGCGGACGAATCATTCCGCTACATAGAGACTCTCCGGAATAAATTCGGAGACAGCGGGCGTGAATACTGGCAGTTGGCGGTACTGTATCTGCGGTGCGGGGAGAAAGAGAAGGCTTTGGAGTGTTCGGAGCTCTCATTGAAAGAAAGAGAAAACGCTCTGCGCTGGGAGCAGAAAGGTAAAATCCTGGATATGCTTGACCGCGGGGACGAGGCGTTTGAATGCTATCAGAAAAGTATTGAAATTGCACGCTCCTCGGGTACGGACAGAAAATATTCATTTACACAGAGCTACTGGCATTTTGTATATAAGGGTGATTATGAGGGCGGCGTGAAATGGTTTCGTG